>JAHCBA010000004.1 GCA_019634625.1 Verrucomicrobiia bacterium | reverse complement strand
ACCGGCGACGCGGGACATGCAATGGTAGGTGGCGGGGAGGGAGGGATCGGCCTTGATGCGTGGGGTCTTCATTGGGTCGGGGTGCTGGGGGGTGCTACCAAAGTGATGGGGGTTGGGTAGTCGAGAAGGGAGGGAGACAGTAAATAAAGGAAGGAGGTGTTCGGGGATTGAGGATTGAATGATGGCGAAAGGGTGGCCAATGAGCTTAGGAAGTCAATTTAAAAAGACTGTCAAAATAAAAAGTGGAATCAAATTTAAAAAGCCTGTCTAATTATTTAATGATATGGTTGACCCGACAACGCACGGGGCGCAAGGACGAAACCGTCGGCCTGATCACCGACCTGACACCCGCAGAGCTTTCGGCCTCGCAATGGCTGGATGCCAACCGCCAGGGCTGGGGTATCGAAAACGGCAGCCATCAACGCCTCGACGTCTCCCTCAACGACGATCGGTGCCGGGTTCGCAACACCAACGGCCTGCTGATCCTGGGCATGGTCCGGCGAGTGGTCATCGGCCTGTTCATGCACTGGGGGCTTCAGCAGCCCAAGCCCGCGCAGAAATCCCTCACCGACTTTCAAGCCGTCATGGGCGAAGACAACCTCACCAAGGCCATGACCTTCATCACCCTGCGCCGACCAAAGCTCGCCTGAGTACGTCATGCATACGCGCTGGGGGGGGCAGAGATAAGAAACGCGCGCATTGCCAGGGGTGGGAGGGTGGGGCATAAATGGGCATGGGGTTTGGCCGAGTTACCACTGGCACGACGCAGCGTGCACGGCGGGGCATGGGTTGGCGCGTGGGTTTGTGGCTGACGTTGGGGGTGGTGGGCGCGGTGCGATGGTTGTTTCCACCGGAGCCGATGGTGCGACCACCCGCCTGGGTGGAGTTGGAGACGCAGGGAGACCGGTGGGGGCGACGCCCGGCGACGCGGGTGCAGGAGCCGATGTCGCCGGTGCCGAAGGATTTGTGGCGGCTGGAGATCGAGATAGCCCCGGAGGATGTGGAGATCCTGCGGGGGTACCGATGGCGGGGACCACGGGGCGGTGGGGGGATGGAACGGCCGCAGGTGCGGGTGACGGTGCGCGAGGGGGGGCAGGAGTATCGGGATGTGGCGCTTCACTTGAAGGGGGCGGCAGGGAGCTTTCGTTCGGTGGATGACAAGCCGGCGATGACGCTGAATTTTAACAAGCACGTCCGGGGCCAGCGGTTTCATGGGTACGGGAAGTTTTCGCTGAACAATTCGGTTCAGGACCCGACGTACCTGAGCGAGGCGATCTCGCGGGAGTTGTTCGAGGCGGCAGGCGTGCCGGCGCCGACCGCGGGCCATGCGACGGTGGTGCTGAACGGGCGAGATCTCGGGCTGTTCGTGGTGGCGGAGGGGTGGGGGAAGCCGTTTCTGCGTCGCCACTTTTCGGACGTGGGAGGCAATCTGTACGACGGGGGGTTCCTGGAGGATGTGCATCCGGGTCTGGACACGAACTCGGGGGACGATGAGTCGGACCGGTCGGACATCGAACGCCTGCTGGAGGCGGTTCATGGTTCGATTGCGGGCAATCGATGGGAGCGGTTGAGCGGGGTGCTGGATGTCGAGCGGTTCGCGCGATTTCTGGCAATGGAGATCCTGACCTGTCACTGGGATGGCTACGGACAGAACCGGAACAATTTCCGGCTGTTCCATGACCAAAGCACGGGCCGGATGGTGTTTCTGCCGCATGGGATGGACCAGATGTTCGGGGCGGGGCGGTCGAGTCCGTACAGTTCCATCGAGGCGCCGATGCGCGGAGTGGTGGCACGGGCGTTCATGGCAACGGTCGAGGGGCGGCGGATGGTGATGGAACGGCTGGCGACGCTGCGGTCTGAGGTGCTGGTGGAGGACCGGGTGGTGGCGCGGGTGCGGGAACTGGCGGCGCGAATCCGGCCGACGCTGGCGGCGTATCATCCCGACTGGGCACGGGAACACGACCGGGCGGTGGAGGACCTGTGCGTGAGGATCGTGGAGCGGGCGCGCAGTGTGACGGAGCAACTGGCGTCACCGCGGTTGCCCCTGGAGTTCGGCGAAGACGGGATGGCTCGATTGTCGGGGTGGCGGCGTCAGATGACGGCGCGGGATGGAGCGCCGCTGCGGTTCGAGGTGGTGGAGCAGGACGGGGTGCGGGTGCTGCGGATCGCGACGGCGGGGGCGGGGGGGACGGGGTCGTGGCGGACGCGGGTGAATCTGGAACCGGGCCGGTATCGATTTGAAGGGCGGGCGAGGACGGAGGGGGGAGGACGCGAGGCCGGGGTGTGTCTGCGGATTTCAGGGGCGCGGGCGCAGTGGCTTGGGGGGAGCGACGGGGAGTGGATGCCGTTGCAGTTCCGACTGGAGGTGGAGGAGGCGCTGGCGGAGGTGGAGCTGGTGTGTGAGTTCGGGGGGGCGCGGGGGGAGGGTTGGTTCGACGAGGGATCGTTGCGGTTGATCCGGGAGCGGTGATCGGAGGACGGAGGGCGGAGAGGTCAGGGGCGGGAGGCGAGGCGGGATTGGAGTTGGTTCCAATCCTGGACGAGCTGGTTGTGGCGGTCGGCGAGTTCGTTGAAGCGGGTCACGGCGTCGCGGAGTTGTTCGGCCTGGGACTGGAGGAGGCGGGAAGCGTCTTCGAGGCGTTCGTCGCGGTCGGCGACGGCCTGGGTCCAGATTTCGATTTGAAGCTGGAGTCGGTCGCGGTCGCGTTCGAGCTGGTGGGCGCGGGCTTCGGTGTCGCGGAGTTCGGTTCGGGCGGATTGGGCGTCGGCGTGGGCCTGGGCGAAGCGTTCGCGGAAGTGTTCGAGGTCGGACTGGAGACCGGCATGGGCCTTTTCGAGGTCGCGGAGGGAGGCGGTGAGGTCGAGGCGGGACTGTTCGAGGCGGTTGATGTCGAGGTTGAGGACGCGGTTGGTGGACCACTGGGCGACGCAGAGGGCGGCGAGAGCCAGGACGCCGAAGAGGTTGAGGAGGTGGAGGCCCTTCATGGGCGGGGTTCGGCGGGGGCCTCGCGGATTTCGAAGGCGACGCGGTCGATGCCGGCGGAGCGGACCCAGTCGAGGACGCGGATGACATCGCCATGACGGGCGTCCTGATCGCCGCTGATGAAGACTCGGGCGTGATCGTTGGTGAGGCGCCAGGACTGGAGGTGGAGGACGAGTTCGTGGGGGCCGACGGGGGTGCGATCGAGGAAGAGGGCGCCGGAGCGGTCCACGGAGACGTTGAGGAAATCGCCACGGAGGTCGGGGGTGGCTGTGGCGGCGGAGGCGGTGGGGAGGTTCACCTGGACGCTCTTGAGATTGACCATGCCGAGGCTGACGAGCATGAAGGCGGCGAGGAGGAAGAACATGATGTCGATCAGGGGGATGATCTCGATGCGCGCCTCGTGGGAGGGGGGGAGTTTGGAGCCAAGCTTGACCGGCATGACGGATCAGGGGGTGGCGTGGGCTGGAATGGGTGCGCCGGGGCGGCGGGCTTCGGCGAGCGCGCGTCCGGCACGGGTGCGGGAGAAGTCCTCGAGGTCATGACCGTGGTGACGGGCGGATTCGACGAGGAGTTCCACGTGATTGATGGTGCGTTCGAGGCGGCCGCGGAGGCGGGAGAGGCGGTGGGAGAAGTAGTTGAAGGGGAGGAGACAGAGAATGGCGATGCCGAGTCCGCAGGCGGTGGCGATGAGGGCTTCGGCGATGCCGCCACTGACCTTGACGGCGGCCAGTTCCTCGCCGCCGACGAAGCTGAAGGAGTGCATGATGCCGATGACGGTGCCGAGGAGGCCGAGGAGTGGGGCGAGGGTGATGAAGGTGCCGAGGACCCAGAGGCGTCGTTCGGCGTGATCGAGTTCATCGGTGGCGCGGAGCTGCATGGCGCCGAGGAAGGAGGTGTGGGCGTGCGTCAGGCCGTGATGGACGGTGGCGAGGAGAGGATCGCGCGGGTCATTACTCTGGCGAAAGGCGTCCTCGAACCGGCCATCGGCGATGGCGGCAAAGGTCTGATCGAGGGCTTCCGGGCGGCAGCGACGACCGAGGGTCCACCACCAGAGGGTCCGTTCGAGTCCGACCACTAGGGCGGCGAGGAGACAGAGGAGGATGGGCCACATGATGGGCCCGCCTTTGAGGAAGAAATCGAGGACCACGTTGGCGAGGAGGGGCGGCATGGGGAGACGGGTGCGGTCGGGTCGGGTCAGCGTTGGAGTTGGAAATGGATGGCGACTTCGAAGGCGCGGGGCTGGCCGGGTTGGAAGCGCCAGCGGTGGCGGACGGTACGGACGGCGACGTCGTTGAGGAGGCGCCAGGCGGAGGGTTGATGGGCTTCGGCGAAGGTGACGCGGCCATCGGGTCCGACGACGAAGCGGACGCCGACGACACCCTCCTGACCTTCACGGGCGGCCTGGGGGGGATACTCGGGGGCAGGTTGACGTCCTTCGCCGCGACCGTGGACGAGGGCTTCGACGGGGAGGGGCGAGGCGCCCATGGCTTGCTCGGGGGATTCGGTGCGGGCATCCGCGGCGGGGGTGTCGGCCACCGTGGCGACCGCCGCGGGTGAAGGAATGGGGAAGGCGGCGGCGGGGTCGGGAGTGGCGAGGGCGAGCGTGGCCGGCACGGAGGGGAGGACGAGGGAAGGGGGCTCGGGGGGGAGGGCGGGCAGGCGTTCGGTTGAGCTGGCGGGATTGGGGTTGGAGGTGGCGAAGGCGGGGGCGGATTCGTCACCGGGAGAGAGGTCGAGGTCGAGGTGTTGGGCGACGACGCGTTCGGGTTCCGGGCGTGGCTGGGGGCGGGGATAGGGAACGGCGAAGCCCAGCGCTCCCACCAGGAGGCAGGAGAGCCAGGCGACGAGGACGCATTCGGGGGCGCCCTTAGAACGCGACGCTGAGACCGCCATAAAAGGTTTGGGGCATGCCGGGCCGCGGGCCGAGGGGGATGCGGGAGGCGACGTATTCCTTGTCGGTGAGGTTGCGGACGCCGAAGAAGGCGCGGGCCCACGGGGTGAGCTGGGCTTCGGCGGTGAGGTCGAGGAGGAAGTGGGCGTCGGTTTTGCCGAAGCGGGCGTCGGGGGTGCCGTCGGGCCGGGCCTGGAGGGAGGTATTGCTGCCGGTGGCGAATGTTTCGGGGATGTAGGTGGCGTTGAGGTAGAGGCCGTAGCGGCTGTATTCGAGGCCGACGCGGGCATTGATCTGATATTCGGGGATGTAGGGGACGCGATTGCCCTTCACGGCGCCGGAGAAGATGCTTTCGACCGAGGCGCCACCGGCGCCGACGCTGCTGGCATCGCTTTCGAAGCGGGCATCGGTGTAGGTGAAGGCGAGGCTCATGGGCGTTCGGACGACCCATTGATACTGGGCGCCGGGATCGTACTGAAGAGAGAACTCGACGCCGTGGACATCGACATCGCCGGCATTTTCGGTGATGCCGCCGCCTCCGCCGCCGGCATTGGAATCGACGATGAGATCGCGGAAGGCGGTGAAGAAGTAGATGGCCTCGGCGCGGAGGCCGTTGGGGAGGTGGTAGCGGGCGCCGGTTTCGAAGGAGAGTGAGGTTTCCTCGTCGAGGCCGTTGCCGAGGGCGCCCTCGGGGCCGGGGACGGCAAAGCCACGATGGACACCGGCGAGGAGAGTGAGGGGATCGGAAACATCGAAGTCGATGCCGACGCCGCCGGCCATGACATCGAGATCGCCTTCGCCCTGGGCTCCGGAATTGCGGTTGTTGCGGCTGAAGTCGATGTGTTCGTAGCGGAGGCCCGGGGTGATGGTCCAGCGGTCCCAGGCGAGGCGGTCCTGGACATGAAAGGCCCAGGCGGTGGAATCGCCTTCGCGATTGTCCTGGGAGCCCGGAGTGCCGACGGACGTTCCGGTGATATTGCCGGCGGCATCGACCGTATAGACGGTGTCGTTCTGGAAGCGGCTGGAACGGTCGTAGTGGTAGCGGATGCCGCCTTCGAGGGTGTGATCGACGGCGCCGGTGGCGAACTCGTAGCGATAGTTCTGTTCGACACCGTGGAGGGTGTAATCGCGGTTGTTGTTGCGGTAGCGGAGCTGCCCGGCCTGGGTGCCGCGAAGGACATCGAGGGCGCCGTGGGCACCGGCGAGGACCTCGGCGGGGCTGCGCCAGGTGGTGTCACCGGCGGCCCGGACGTCGTTCAGTTTGTACCAGGCGCGTTCGAAGTGCTGGTAATAGCCGGTGGTGGTGATTTCGAAGCGGTCTGACGGACGAAT
This sequence comes from Verrucomicrobiia bacterium, assembly GCA_019634625.1. Taxonomy (NCBI): domain Bacteria; kingdom Pseudomonadati; phylum Verrucomicrobiota; class Verrucomicrobiia; species Verrucomicrobiia bacterium. Next base: position 258,476 of record JAHCBA010000004.1, on the reverse strand, counting down.
CAGGTGACGCAGGTAGGTGCGGTGATGGTCGGTGGGGATGCGGTCGAAGCGGGTGGAGGAGTAGCGGCGGTAGGGATCGGCGCCGAAGTCGGCTTCGGCGAGGCCGAGGTAGGATTCGTCGGCCGTGAAGCGGGTGTAGCCGTACTTGGCTTCGATGCGCTGATAGACCTCGGTATTGAGGTCGTAGGCCAGCTTGATCATCGGTTCGATCCGCTCGAAGCCGGTCTTGTCGCGGTCCACGCCTGGACCGGCGTCGATGGTCTTGAAGCCGTCGGACCGGTGGTAGAAGCCTTCGAGGAGGAAGCTGACGTTGCCGTTGCCGGCGGGGATGCGGTCACCGAAGTCGCCGAGGCCGAAGACCTCGTTATGGCTGCCGTAGTAGGCTTTGAGGAAGGTCTGGCGGTCGGCCGGGAGGGGGGTGGAGAGGTAGTTGACGACACCGCCGGTGATCTGGGGTCCGTACTTGATCTGACTGGAGCCCTTGATGATTTCGAGGCCGCTCATGCGCCCGACAGCGGGGGTGTAGTAGGCGGCGGGGTCGGTGTAGGGGGCGGGGGCGGCGAGGATGCCGTCCTCCATGACGGTGATTTTGGAATTCCGGACGGTGGTGACGCCGCGGAGGCTGATGTTGGGGAAATTGCCGTAGCCGTCCTCCTCGCGGACATAAACGCCGGGGACCTGGCGGAGGACGCGGTTGATGTCGGTCTGGTTGAAGTCACGGATTTCGCCGAGGCCGAGGTAGGTGGCGGAGCCGGGGATGTCACGGACGGCCTCGGGGGAGCCGATCATGGAGCCGGTGACGACGACATCGGGGAGGCGTCCGGCGGGGGCGGTGCTGGCGGCGGATTGGGCCTGGGCGGCGAGGCCGTGGGCCATGATGAGAGCGGTGAGGGCGGCGACGGAGGCCTGGGTTGGGCTCAGGGATGGGGCGCCTTGGGCGGCGCGACGGACAGGTCGGGGAAAGGACGTGCGGCGTTGTGACATAGGGTGCGCCTGGCGCGGGAACACGATCATCGGGAAGCGGGGGGGAGGTCTCCCGGTTCCTTGCCCTTTGTTGTCGTTCGGTTGCGGCGCATTGCGCTGGCGTGTGGGATGGGGATGGGCAGGGTTCAGAAGGCGAGCGTCAATCCGGCGTACCAGGTACGGGGGAAACGGGTTCCGTACACGTAGGCGGGATCCCGGAACGGACCGGCATCGAGATCGTCCTGGTACTCGTTGAAGACGTTTTTCACGCCGGCCTGGAGGGTGAGCCGGTGGTGACCGCCGAGGGTCCAGGTGCGGGCCGCCCCGAGGTCCACGGTGACGAACCAGGGGGAGCGGGCGAGTTCATTTTGGAGGAGTTCGCCGGTGGTGGGGTGGTTGACGACGTGGGGGACGTCCATCGGGCCGGTGATGCGGGCGGCGACGAAGGCGCGCCAGCGACGGTCGTCCCAGGTGATCTTCGCGACGCCGTAGCGGTCGGGGGTGCGGGCGAAGCGCCGGCTGGTCACGGGCGGGTCGAGGGGATCGTCGGGCGAGCCCAGGAGAACCTGGGGATGGGCGAACCGGGAGCGCTGTTCGACATAGCCGAGTTCCGCGGCGAAGCGGCCGGTGCGATAGAGGAGGGAGCTTTCGGCGCCGAAGATTTCGGCGCGACCGGCATTGATCTTGGTGGCCTCGATCACGCCCGGGGTGTCCGGGTCGTCGGTGGCGAGGTCGGTGAAGAACGTATCCTGGAGTCCGGTATGGAAGAGATGGCCGCCGAGTTCCCAGCCTGGGGCGAAGCGCCAGACGGGGCTGAGGTGGAAGGCGTGGGAACGTTCCTCGCGGAGATCGGGGTGGGGCGAGACCACCACCAGTTCACCGCCGACATTGGAGATGTGAAGGTCCTCGTCGAAGAGTTCCGGCGCGCGGAATCCGGTGGCGGCCCCGAAGCGGAGGTCGAAGTCGGGGGTGGGCCGGTAAAGAATGGCGGCCCGGGGCGAGGGGATCACCGACTGGACGGCGGAGTGATGGTCCCCGCGGATGCCGTACACCACCTCCCAAGGGTCCGACATTCGCCAGGTGTGCTGCAGGAGGAGGCCGTGGTTTTCGTAGCGGTCGCGGAAGGTGCGGCCGAGTCCGGTGCGATCGTCGATGGATTCCGACCGGAACTGGTAGCCGGCGGACAGGGTGTGGTCCTCGCCGAAGTGGCGATGGGCGAGGAGATCGGTGCTGAGGAGGAGATTGCCGGTGGTGCCGTACCCGAGGGCAGGGGACCAGTCGGCCCGGTAGAACGGGCCGGAGGGGTCGTCGAACGCGCCGGTGAATTCCGGGAACCGGGTGGCAAGGCGTTCGGGGACCCGCGGGTCATGATCGGGCGTGCCGGGAGGGGCGTAGCCGAGCGGGCCGACACCGCCGTAGTAGCTGTCGCGGTCGGTGCGGGCAGCGGCGAAGCCGAGCCGGTAGTCGAAGGCGTCGGACACCTCATGATCCCAGGTGAGGAGGCCGACATGGCGGGCGGATTCGAGGTGTTCGGAAAGGAACGTTTCGTGGTCGGGGAGGTCGAGGGCCGGACCGTCCTCGCCGCCGCGGCGGTTCTCGAAGCTGTAGAAGTAATCGAGGGCAAGGCGGACTTCCGGCGAGGGCCGGTACACGGTGCGCAGCCCGCCGCCGTAGAGGTCGCGGCGCGTGACTTCGGTGAAGCGGTCGCGGTTGAGGTCGATTCCCTGGACGAAGCTCTGGAGGCCGTAGGCGATCACGCCGAAGGGGGCGTTGCGGGCCATGGTTTCGAAGACGGCGACGACGTCGGTGTTGGGCCGGTCCCCGGAGGATCGGCCTTCCATGCGGTGCCAGGTGGCGTCGAGGTCGAAGTGGGTGTGGGTGGGATCGCGGGGGACGAGGTTGAGGGAACCGGCGACGGCCCCCGGGCCGTGGAGGACGGAGCCGCCGCCCTTGGTGATTTCGATTCGGTCGAGGATGGTGGTGGGGATTTGTTCGAGGCCGTACACGCCGGCGAGGCCCGAGACGGTGAGGAGACCGTCAGTGGTGATGGCGAGGTAGGACTGGGCGAGGCCGAGGACGCGGAGTTCGGAGGCGTTGCAGTTCTGGCAGTTGCTCTCGACGCGGAGGCCGGGCTGGTAGTCGAGGAGATCGGACAGTTTGGGGGAGACGGCGAAGGGCAGATCGGCGGGGCGGAGGATTTCGGTGCGGACGGGGGATTCGGCGAGGGCGAGCGGGGGCGCTGCGGTTGGGGCTGGGGCGGTAACGAGGACGGGGTCGAGGACTGAGGTTTGGGTTCCGGTGGAAGGAGGGGTGGGGGGATTGGCGATGGCTGGGGAGGGGACGACGAGTGGGGCGAGGCAGGCGACGAAGGCGCGGGGCAGGGCGAGGGGGGAGGGGCGGGAATCCGGGTGCCCCATTTGTCGTTTAGGAGACAACATGTAGCTCTAGCTACAAAAGGGCTTTCGCGTTGTCAAGCTTGGGGCGGCGGCGGGTAGGGTTGCGGGCGTGTCATCGAGTCCATCCCCACGGACCCGTCCTGCGGCGGCGCAGGCCGAGGGATTTCGCCGGACGCGGCGGGAGCATGCGACGGAGATCGCCGAGGACTATGTGGAGGCGATTGCGGAGTTGATGGAGAGCCAGGGGGAGGCGCGGTTGGTGGATCTGGCGAAGCGACTTGGGGTGACGCACGTGACGGTGAACCGGACGCTGGCGCGATTGCGTCGGGACGGGCTGGTGACGTCGCAGCCGTACCGGGCGATTTTTCTGACCGAGGCGGGGTGGGATCTGGCGCACCGGTGCGAGAGGCGGCACACGCTGGTGGTGGATTTCCTGTGCCGGCTGGGGGTTCCGGAGAAGGTGGCGCAGATCGATGCGGAGGGGATGGAGCACCACGTGAGTCCGGAGACGCTGGCGGCGTTCGAGCGGTTCTTGAAGGACCGGAGGACGTGACGGCCGGTCCGTGGATGGATTCGCCTGACAGGGAGTGGTGCGGTGGAATGAGGACTCGCGGAGCTCGTCCCTCCGAAGAGTTCCTCCGGAGGGTTGCTCCGGAGGGTCCCTTCGGAAGGCGTGCGGGGATCAGTCCACGCGGACGCGGTAGAAGTGCGCGGGGATACCGGGCGGCGGGGGATCGATGGGGAAGGCGGGGGAACCGGCGGTTTGTGAGGAGAGGGGGGTCCAGAGGCGGAGATCGGGGGAGACTTCGAGGGTGTGGAGGCGGCCGGGTGCGCCGGAGGCCTGGAGGGTCAGGATGGCGCCGGTGCGATGCAGGGTGAGGGTTGGGGCGGTGGCGGGCGGCGGTTCGTCGGGGAGATCGAGGTTGTCGATCCAGACGGCGTCCTGTCCCTCGCCGAAGGTGGGATCACGGGTGAAGCGCCATTCGAAGAGGTGGGTGCCGGCGGGGACATTGAACTGGAATGTTTGCCAGCCGAGGTTGCCGGACCAGCGTTCGATCCGTTCGCCGTTGATGTGGAATTCGAGGAAGTCCCAGCCCGTTTCGGAGTCGGTGCGGAAATCGAAGCTGCCGCCGCCGGCGAAGGTGGTATGGACCAGTTCGAGGACGCTGAGGCCGCGATGGGGCACGGCACCCGAACGGGCGGAGTAGCGGCCACTGGCGGCGGTGTCGTCGGTGACACGCCACGGGGCGTCGCCGTGGGAGCGCCAGGGCAGGCGGGAGAAATCGCCGGTCTCGAAGTCGTCAAGGTAACTGCGCGGGCGAAACCGGGCGGTGAGGACGTGGTTGCGGTCCATGAGGAGGGACAGCGGATTGTCGGCGGAGATCACGGTGCCTTCCCAGCGGGTGAATTCGAGGCCGTGATTGGGGATGGCCCGGACCTGAACGGTGGACTGGACGGGGAACTGGCCGGAGCCGGGAGTGACGATTCCGCCGGGGCCGGGCTGGACGGTGAGCGTGAAGTGGGTCGGCGGGCGATCGTCATCGAGGAGGGTGACCACGGCGACGGACTGGGAACCGAGGGCGATGCCCGGGGAGGGATCGGCGAGGTGCACGCGGAACGATTCAGGCCCTTCGATTTCGGCGTCATCGAGGATTTCGATGTGGATGGATCGGGTGGGGATTCCCGGGGGAAAGACCAGGATCCCGGAGGCGGGGACGAAGTCCGAGCCGGCGGTGGCGGTGTCTTCCTCGGTGAAGAAGGCGACGTGGACTTCGCCTTCGAGAGGTCCGGAGCGGCGGACGACGAGCTGGACCGAGCCGGCGTTTTCGGGGACCTCGATGGCAGGGAGGTCGAAGGCCAGGGCCGGTTCGTTGTCGGCGATCACCAGGGTGGCGGTGGCGATGCGTCCGAGGGCGGCGCCAACGGGATCGGCAAGGAGGAGCAGGACGGTTTCGCTGCCCTCGGGGAGATCGTCGTCGAGGAGGCGGATGGAGAAGGTGCGTTCGGTTTCGCCGGGGGCGAAGACGAGTTCTCCGGTGGCGGCGAGGTAATCCTCGCCGGCGGTGGCGGTGCCATCGGTGGTGGCGTAGGTGACGCGGGCTTCGGTTTTGGCGGAGCCGGAGCGGCGGACGGTGATGGTGGTTTCGCCGTCGGTTTCGAGTGCGGTGAAGACCGGGGTGGCGAACTCGACGAAGCCCTCGGCGAACGCCTCGTCGGCGTGGATGCGGGCCAGGCGGAGGCGGGGCCGGTCGTTGATGGTGGTGAAGTCACCGCCGAGGATGAAGGCCCCGTTGGGCTGGACGGCGAGGGCGCGGACGGTGTCGTTGGCGCCGGTGCCGCGGAAGAAGGTGAGATCCGGCTGGCCGAACGGATCGAGGCGGAGGAATCGACCGGCGGGGAAATCGGCGTAGAGCCCGAAGGCGCCGGCGATGACGACGCGGCCTTCGGACTGGAGTCCGGCGGCAAGGACGACGGCATCGGCTGAAGGGCCGGGATCGAACGAGCCATCGAGGGAACCTCCGGGGAGGATCCGGGCGAGGCGGGTGCGCGGGAGTCCGCCGACATGGGCGAAGGCGCCGGCGACATACAGGCTGCCGTCGGGGGCGGAGGCGAGGGCATGGACCGGGCCGTCGGGCGAGGCGGCGGCGGGGAAGGACGGATCGGGCGTGCCGTCGGGGGCGAGCCGGACCAGAAAGCGGGCGCCGGTCTGGCCCCAGGACGGGAAGGTGCCGCCGGCCCAGGCGCCGACGTCGGCGTGGGCCACGGCGACGACGCCGGTGCGTCCATGGGAGCCGGTGGCAAAGGACGGGTCGGGATCGCCGTTGGGAAGGAACCTGGCGATGCCCGGGGTGAGGGTTCCGGCGACGCGGGTGAAATCGCCGCCTGCGTAGAGGTTGCCGGCGGCGTTGCGGGCGAGGGCGCGGACGGGTCCGTCGGTGGGGACATTGAAATCCGCGGCGCGGGTTCCGTCGGGTTCGAGCCGGGTGAGGTGGGGTTGGGGTGTTCCGTCCACGATGGAGAAGGTGCCACCGACGAGAAGGCGGCCGTCGGCGACCGGGGCGATGGCGAGGACGCTGCCGTTGAGGCCCGAGCCGGGATTGAAGCTGCGATCGAGGAAACCGTCGGCGTGGAGGCGTCCGAGCCGGGGCAGGACCACGCCGTCGAGGGTTTGGAAATCGCCGCCCACAACGATCTTGCCGTCCGGTTGGATGGCCAGGGCACGGACGGTGGCATCGGCGCCGAAGCCGGGCTGGAAGGTGTCGTCCACGCGTCCCGGGGATTCGGTGTCGCGGAGGGTCACGGTGACCTCCGACGGGGAGCCGAGGGTGACGAACGGGGTGAGGAGACCTGGGTTTCCGGGGCGGGGATTGGAGAGAACGATCCGGAAGGTCTCGTCGGGTTCGCCGAGGGAGTCGTTGATGATGGGGACGCGGACGGTGAGGTTGGTTTCACCTTCCCGGAAGACGGTCAGTCCGCTGCCGTCGGTGAGGGTTTCGAAGCGGTTGCCGAGGAAGAGGAGGGTGCCGGTGACCGGGAGGTAATCTTCGCCCGGGGTGGCGGTGCCGGGGACGGTGGCGTAGTCCACGGCGACCGGTTTGATGGGGCCGCCGCGGCGCAGGACGGTGACTTCGAGCGTGCCGGCGTCCTCGTCGATTTCGACATGGTCGGTGGCGAACTCGATGGCGCAATCGTCGTCCACGATGATCACCGGGACCTCACCGACCGGGGTGCCCGATTCGCGGAAGAGGCGGACGACGAAGACCTCGTCGCCTTCGATCTCGAAGTCGTTCAGGAGGGGGACGAAGAGCGTGGCGGAGCGGGATCCGGCGGGGAAGGTGAGGGTTCCCTCGGAGGCGACGTAGTCCTGTCCGGCGGTGGCGGTCAGGTCGGCCGTGACCCAGTTGACCACGAGGGGTTCGTGGATGGGGCCGGTGCGTTCGAGGGTTACGATGGCCTCGGGATCGCTTTCGACGGCGGCGAGCACGTTCGTGCCGGCGGACAGGAGTGAATCGTCATCGAGGATGGTGAGGATGGCGGAGTTCTGGCCGCCGAGGGGGAACTGGTCGGAACCGCGGGTGAGGGAGAGGAGGACCGTCCGGAGGCCGTCCACCCTGTCGTTGTCCACGAGGGGCACCTCGAACTCCTGGAGGAGGACGCCGGGGGCGAAGGTGAGGGTGCCTTCGGTGTGGAGGTAGTCGCCGACCCAGAGCCCGTTGGTAAGGACGGCGGGAACGGCGGTGCCTGGCAGGGTCTGGTAGCTGGCGGTCGCCGTGATGTCGGGCTTGCCGGTGCGGCGGACGGCGATGCGGGCGGAGCCGTCCGACTCGGAGGCTGTCCATCGGGCGGCGGCGAACTCGAGGGTGCCGTCGTTGTCGTCGATGAAGACCTCGGCGCGGGAAGGCGAGCCGATGGCGGCGCCGGGGGCGTGGACGAGGGTGAGGACGACATTCTCGCGGTACTCGGCGATGGGATCATCGATGGGGACGATGAGGACCTCGGCGGTGAGGCGTCCCGGGGGGAGGGTGACGAAGCGTGGGACATCGAGGTAATCGCTGCCCGGGCTGGCGGAACCGGAGAGGTGGAAGAGGACGGTCTGGGCGGTGTTGGTGCGGCCGGTCCGTTCGATGGTGAAGCGGCCCGGGATGTCGGAACCCTCGGCGGTGACGGGGTTGGAGGCGACGACACGGACCGAGGCGAGGTCATCGTCGAGGATGGTGTAGGTGTGGACCGCATAGACATCGAGGACGCCGTTGGTGACGAGGTTGGGCGGGGACTCGGGGTCGTCGGAGGGGAGGAGGGTGGGGGCGATGCGGAGGCGGATGAGGATGGTTTCGTCGGGTTCGGGAAGGTCGTCGTCGAGGATCAGGAGGGGGATGAAGGCGAGGCGATTGGCGAGCGGCTCGTCCTCCTCGGGATCGAGGTAGGCGAAGGAGAGGGTGCCATTGGTCAGGGTGTAGTCCACGCCGCGGGTGGCGGAGCCGCCGAGGATTTCCCAGGCGACGGTGACGATGTTGTCGTCGCCTTCGTCGGGGTTGCCGGAGATGCGGACGGCGATTTCGGGTTGGGCGAGGGATTCGGGGCCGCTGGAGGAGAGGAGGGCGAAGCCGACGGCGAGGGTCGAGTCGTCGTTGTCGAGGAGGAGGATGGCGGCGCGGGACGGGGAGCCGACGTTGTAGGCGGGATCGGGGAGGAGTTCGATGTCGATGGTTTCGTCGTCCTCGCGGATGGCGTCGTCGATGGGGATGACGGGAATGGCGGCCTGGAGGAGTCCGGCGGGGATGACGATGCGATCGCCGCTGGCGACGTAGTCGGCCTGGTGAATGGCGCTGCCACCGAGCCGGTAGAGGACGGTCAGGGGTTGGGAGGCGGGGCCGGTGCGGCGGACGACGAACTGGCCGGGGTCACCGCCCTCGGTGATTTCGGGGACGGTGGCCTCGACGGTGACCGTGGGGAATTGGTCATCGAGGAGGACGAGGAGGGCCTGGCCGGGGATGGCGACGTTGTAGGCCGGGCTGTCGCCGATGCGGATCTCGATGGTTTCGTCGCCTTCGACGAGGGTGTCGTTGATGGGGACGAGGGTGAGGATGGCGGAACTGGCACCGGCGGGGATGACGATGCGACCCGGGGGGGCGATGTAGTCGAGGCCGGCGGTGGCGGTGCCGGCGAGGAGGTAATCGACTTCGAGGGGGCGGGCGAGGTTGCCGGAGCGCTGGAAGGCCACGCGTGCGCCGGAGCTGCTCTCGCTGAAGACGGGATCGAGGGCGGTGACGGTGACCTGGGGCAGGTCGTTGTCCACGATGGTGACGGTGGCGGCGGCATTGCCGAGGGTGTAGCCGGCGCCGGGGAGGAGGCGGACGAGGACCGTTTCGTTGCCCTCGATGTAATCGTCTTCGAGGACCTCGACGATGAGGCGGAGTGTTTCGGCATCGGGGGACATGCGGACCGGGGAGGGGAGCGGCAGGTAATCTTCGCCGGGCGTGGCGGTGCCACCGATGTCGAGTGGGATGATCAGTTCGCCCGGGGGCGTGCCGCCGGACCGGGTGATGAGGAAGGTAGCCGAGTCACCGGCATTTTCGGAGACCTCGGGATCGAGGGCCACGATCGAGAGGACGGGCGGGCCGGGGGGGGCGGCATCGAGGAGACGGGCAACGGCTTCGTCGCGAGGGCCAAGCCGGTAGGGCGGGCGGGTCTGGAACCAGGTATTCTGGCCGTTGTCGGAGAGGACCTCCCAGCCGGGGATGTCGAAGGTGATGGGATCGGGATCGGCCTCGACGGTGCGGGAGACGGGATAGGCGAGGGTGACGACGAGGGATTCGTCGCCTTCGGTGAGGGAATCGGTCAGGACGGGGAAGCTGAGATTGGTGGCGAGGATGCCGGGGGGCAGATCGACGTAGGAGAACTCGATGGACTGCTCGACGGGGTTGAGGAGGGTTGGGACCGTGTTGATCTGTGTCTCGGTCAGCGGCCACGGGGTGTAGTCGATTCCCGGGGTGGCGGTGCCGGCGACGCGGAAGAACACACGGAGCAGTTCTTCGGCGGTTCCCGAGCGGGCGACGCGGAACACCGCGGGTGCGGACGGGCTTTCGGAACCGTCGGCGACGCGGGAGACGTTCACCTCGGGGAGGGCGGCGGCGATGAAGTTCACGTTGACGCCGGTGAACTCATTGAGAATGAGGGGGCGCCGGAAGTTGAGGGGGTGAATCTGGTAGCCGTCGAGGACGGCGCCGACCGGGTATTCGCCGGGGGGAAGGCCGGTGAGGGTGTAGCGTCCGTCGGTGTCGGTGTAGGCCCAGCGGTAGTCCTCGGCATAGGGGCGGTTGGTGTCGGAGAGGCCGTTGTGGACGCGGACACCGAGGAGGGGTTGGCCGCTGGGATCGAGGACCTGGCCGGAGATGCGGAGGGTGTTGACGAAACCGACCCGGACGACGGTATGCCGGGCGGCGCGGCCTCCGCGGAGGTCGGTGACTTCACAGCGGACGACGTAGTCGCCGGGGGAGTCCCACTGGTGGGTGACGGTCGCCTGCGATGGGCCGGGCAGGCCGTTTCCGAGGTCCCAGGAGAAGGCGACGGGATCGCCGTCGGGATCGCCGGCGGAGGCATGGAATTCCACAGGTTGACCGACGGCGACCTGGGTGGCGCTGGCGACGAGTTCGAGTTCCGGGGGGCGGTTGTCCGGGAACGATCCGAGGGCGACGAAGACATCGAAATAGGGCACGGCGCGGCCGGCGATGGATTCGGTGCCGCGGGCGAGCGGGGTGATGAAGACTCCGGCGGCGGGATCGGCGAAGGTCCGGCCGAGGACGACGGCGGCATCCTGGGTGCCGTGACCGGAGCCTGGGGTGGTGTCGAGCAGCTGGCTGCTGCCGATGGCCTGGTGCCAGTTGTTCCAGTGGAGCTGGATGCCGTTGGCGAGCCAGGGGTTGTCGGGGAAACGGGACCGTGCGCTGATCCAGTAGGCGCGTTCGGCGTCCTTGCGCACGCGGAGGACCTGGGCGAGGGCGGCATCGAGGACGCCGGCGTCGTGGGCCATGACGCGGTAGGCGCCGGTGGTGGAGACCTCGGTGATGCCGGTGGCGGGGATCCAGCCGAGGAGGGTCTTGTGGAGGGCGGTGAAGTGGGCGTTGTCACCGCCCTGGCCCATGACATCGGTGGGATCGCCGTACTCGATGTCGTCGCCGGGCCCGAGGATGCTGTCGAGTCCGACGAGGGAATCGGGATCGAAGGGGAGGTTTTGGGGATTGTCGGGGAGATCGGGGCGGACGGTGTTCCAGAAGTTGGCGTGGAGGAGTCCGAGGTTGTGGCCGAGTTCGTGGCAGATGACGCCGAGGCTGGAACTCTGGAGCCAGAGGCCGCGACCGCCGACGGCAGCGAGGCCGCCCCAATTGAAGCCGGGGACGTTTTCGAAGCGGACCATGTCGAGGTCGAAGACGTCGGGTTCGATGCCGGCGGAGCGGGTGGCGGCGCGGGCATCACGGAGCAGGGCGCCGGGGCCGCGCACGCCGTAGTAGAGCTTGGGTTGGGGGAGGGTGACGAGGGGGCCGACGGTGGAGATGATCGAGAGGGTGTTGAAGGAGCCGGCGACGAAGTAGTCGTTGGCGGCCTGCATGACCTCGGCGGCCTCGGCCTCGCTGATGGGTTCGCGAAGATCGTCCGGGAACCGGGCGCGCATGAAGAGCAGGCGTTTGATTCCCTGGGCGTGATTGCGGAAACCGGGGGCGAGCGTGGGGCGGATGAAGCCGGGTTCGGACGATGCGAGTTGATGGAGCATCCGGCCGGCGGCGCTGCCATCGGCGAGGGCGAAGGCCCGGGTGCCGTACTCGACGATGACGGCCAGGGAGGGGTCGGGGATGGGTTGACCGGTCCAGCCGCAACGGGGTTGGGCATCGGCCGGCATGGCGTGGCGGGCTGTCGCTTCGGCGGGGTCGAGGATGCGGGCCGGCTCTTCGTGAACCGCGAGGAGATCGTCGATGGCGATGCCGAACAGCGTGACCGGATCGGCGGTTTGCTGGGTGCGGCGGCGCCCGTACACGAATGCCTGGAATGAGCGATCCGGCAGGGTAAACCCGCGCAGAAACGGGTCGCCTGCCGGGGTGCGCAGGGAATCGCCCCAGAGTTCGGGCGACGATCCGTCGCGGCCTGGTTGGGGGACCGGCGAGGGGGGAAGCGCCCGGCCCGGCAGGAGGGTGGCGCACCACACTTCGAATTGTCCGCGGGCGGCGATCCATTCCTCGAGTTCGGCGAGAATCGGTTCAGGCAGACCCTGCCGGTCCGACCAGGAGAGGGCGGCGGCGAGGGCGCGTTTCGGGTCGCGCGGAATCAGTTGGCGCAGGGCTTCACGGCGGGCGCGGGCCAGGGCGGTGCCTTCGGCGATGCGGTCTTCGGACCAGGCATCGCCTGGCCGGCCCAGGGTGGCGCGCCAATCGTCGAAGGCGCGCAAGGCGGCATCGACGGTGGCGGACGCCGGCAAGGGAGCTGGCCCGGAATCAACGAGCGGTTCATCGGGCAACGGGCTGGCGACCGTTGGGGGGGGCGGATCGGACCGGGTGGCGACGGAATCCGGCGCGGGTTGGTCACTGTACGCGGCGGAGGGAGCTGGCGGGACGGGTTCTGACGCGCGTTTCGGCCAGACCAGGATTACAACCAGCAGTGAAAAGAAGACGGCCGCAATGCGGAGGGTGGATCGCATGATGGAATGCCCGGTTGCCGGAATTCACCCGACCTGGACGCGGTACGGTGCTGCTCCGGCCCAAGGGTGTCAAACGGCGGCGGGTGACGTTTCCGCGCTGCGGTGCATCCCTGAGTGGCGGGTGAGGAGGCAGGGACGGAAGCGGGCGCTCAGAGCCTTTCTGAAAACTGGAAGGGGCCCTGTTGTCGCGGAAAAGGCTGGATGGCGAGGCGCGAGGAGGGAGCCTACCCGCCCGCGGTCTGTGACCGAGGATCCACGAAGCCATCCGGCCTATTCCGCGAAAACCCTCCGGGCGACGGTCCTTTCGGGCTGGGCGTGCGTTGGCTCGACCGTTACAGCCCGCTGCGGGGATGCGCCGGCCTCGCCGCCTTGGCCCAGGCCAAAACCCCTCGTCGCAGGGCCCCTTCCAATTTTCAGACAGGCTCTAAGGCAAACGCTCCACCACGTAGTAGGCTGCATCCCGGGATGCCCCCGGAGACGGATCTGCAAAGCTGGTCGTGGGTCCGGTGGCGAAGATGTCGCCGACAATCGTGGTCTCGCCGGTCGTCAGCGAGGTGAAGCGATGAACCCGGAAGCGCTGGCCTTCGACCGAGGGGAAGACAATGACGGGTGCCCATTTCACCTGGATTCGGAACCCCGAATTCGGGTCCAGCGGATCGGTCCCCGCCCAGTATTCCTGAAGATTTGAAGCCCCATCGCCATCCGGATCTGCCGAGGCGATGGCACGTGGATCGAATCGGAATCCAGGCCCGAAATGAAGTTCCCTCCACTCGTCCGGAATCCCGTCGTCCTCGAAGACGTACAACCGCTCGTAAAGGGCATCGAGAATCTCGCTGACCGGGAACCTCCCCAGGAAGGCCCGTGCGCGGACGAGCGTGCGTTCGGTCAACCGGATGGTTCCCTCGTACAACCTCGAGTCGGCGGTCGGCTCCGATCCGTCGGCGGTCCAGCGGACCATCGCGCCCGAGACCGAGGAGGAGAGCGACACCAGAATGGAATCGACGAAGGGCCGGCCTGACGGCGAGATGCGAACGCCCACGTCGGGTTCATAGCGCGCCTCCTCGATATCGCTGACCGCGAATCCATTCACGAACACCCGGGCCCTCACCACCACCGGAGCCGTGGGTCGCAGCAGCAAAGGTTCCCGATAGAGAGCCGATGCAGCCACGGGCTCGGATCCATCCACCGTGTAATGGATCTGCCCGTTCGGGATCGACGTGAAAAGGGACACCTTTTCGTCGGCGGTGAGCGGACCGTCGGGGGGAAGAATCAGCAGGATGCGGGGCTCCTGCAGCGGATAGCCGGGCGTCAATCGGAGAAAGGCGATTTCTCCGTCGGACAAGGCGTCGCCATAAATCTGCACGTCATCCAGGAGTCCCGTGAATGCGCCGTTGGGAGTTCCGGAATCGGTTCCGCCAAGGACCAGTTGAGCCGGCGTTGCGGTCAAGGGGCCGGTCATCGCAACCGCCCGCCGTTCGCCGTCCACGTACAGCCTCAATTCGCCCCCGGCTGCCCGGGTCAGGGCGAGGTGATGCCATCGATCGTCGGCGATGACGGCGGGCGTTGCGATACCGGGCTCGCTTCCGGCAAAGGCGGCGATTGTTCCGGCGGAAGGTTGAATGCTGATGTAGTACCCGGTGGCCTGTCCGGGGAGATGCTTCGATATGGGTATGCCATCGGGACTGCCCGCCGGCATCCGAACCCATAGCGAGATGGTGAACGGAGTGTTCAGGAGCGGGAGGACCTGCCCGAACGCCGCGAAGCCGCTCCCGGCGGCAGACAGTTGAAGTGCGCTTCCGGACACGCCGCCCGGGACGATTGTCGCCCCGGCTACCGACAGCGTTCCTGGCCACTGGCCGGTCTCATCGCCGATCGTCCGCCCCTCAGCCGCGTCCAGCCTCCAATGTGCGAGGAGCTGCCGTGCTGGCGGCTCCGTCCCGCTCGCGGCGATGCCAAGGAACGCCGCCGCAACTCCAGCCAGGCAGCGGACGAAACGGGACGGGATGCTCATACATGAATCCAGAATTGGAAGGGGGTGTGACAGAGGACGGGACGTCGTCGGGTAGCTCACCAAGAGGAACGGACCCAGATGCCACAGGCCGGCCTGGTTCTGATTGAACTCCAAACCCGTGACACGACCCCTCGGAGGAAGCGCGTCCGCGGACTTGAATCCGAATAACGACCCTTCGCCAAGCGTGTCGAAACCATACAACGCCCCGTAGCGTCATCGTGCCCACCGTGCCGCGTCAACGCAGAACTGGACACGCAGAACTGGAACCCTGACTCCCCAATCCCCCTTCCATTCCCCCCGGATTCTCCCGTGGGGCAGTGGTTGTTCCAAACCGTATTGTCATTCGGTTGCCCATGGGGCAGTGGTGAACGCATGTCGATGATGCCGAAGCTGGCGGCGCTGGGGATGGCGCTTGTGATTCTGAACCTTGTCGTGCGGGCCCCGGCGCAGGTGGTGATCTCCGAGTTCATGGCCAGCAACGGATCGACCCTGGCGGACGAGGATGGCGATTACCCGGACTGGATCGAGCTTCACAACGCCGGGGCGGAGGCGGTCAACCTGGGGGGATGGGCCCTGACGGACAGCGCGGGCAACCCGACCAAGTGGCGGTTTCCGTCGGTGGAACTGGCGCCGCGCGCCTTCCTGGTGGTGTTCGCCTCGGGGAAGAACCGGACCCAGGCGGGCGGTCCGTTGCACACCAGCTTCAGCCTGGACGCCTCGGGCGAGTACCTCGCGTTGGTCGGGCCGGACGGGGTGACGGTGGCATCGTCCTTCGCGCCGGCGTTTCCGGAGCAGTTTCGCGACATCTCCTACGGGATCGGCCAGCAGGCGACGATTCACCGGCTGCTGGCCGCGCCGGCACCCGGGCGTCTGCGGTGGCCCGCCAGTGACATTCTGGACGCCGACACGGCGTGGACGGAGCCGGACTTCAACGACGCCTCGTGGACCGCGGTGACCACCGGCATCGGGTACGAGACGGAGACGCCGGGGTTCGCCGTGCGCAATGTGAAGGCCAGCATCCTGGTGAACAGCGTGGCGGATGCGGACCGTGTGCTGGCCGATCCAGCACTTCAGGTGGGAGTGGTCCAGGAGAACGCCCCGGTGCTCAACTACTTCAACACCGGCGGGGAAGGCCGTTACGAGAACAACCGCCCGTTCCCCGGTCAGAGCATCGGCGTGGACGTGGATGACTTTGTCATCGAGGCCACCGGCGTGGTGACGCTCCCCAGTGCGGGTCCGTGGACGTTCGGGGTGAACAGCGACGACGGATTCCGGCTGACCCTCGGGACGTTCGAGATGTCGTTTCCCAATCCCCGGGGGCCGGCCGACACGCTGGGGACGTTCCAGGTGCCGGCGCCGGGCGATTATCCGCTCCGGTTGGTGTACTTCGAACGCGGAGGCGGCGCCGGACTTGAGTTGTTTGCCGCGCCAGGCACGCGCGCCGCGTGGTCTGCGGGGGTGTTCCGCCTGGTGGGCGACACCGGGCAGGGCGGGTTGGCGGTCCGCTCGACTCCGGTCACGGGAGGCGGGGATGGGTCCTTCCGATCGCTCATCGCCACCGATCTCGAATCGGCCATGCGGGACCGGCACACCTCGGTGTATCTGCGAGTTCCGTTCACTGTGAGTCAGCCGGAGGAACTCGAGTCATTGATCCTTCGCATCCAGTACAACGACGGGTTCATCGCCTATCTCAACGGCCACGAGGTGGCACGCCGCAACGCGCCGGCGCCGGCGGGAGCGCCGGCCACCGCCCCGGCGGCACGCCCGCCCGGACTGGGGATGATCCCGGAGGACATTCCCCTGTCGGCCCATCTCTCCCGGCTCCGGGCCGGCGCCAATGTGCTTGCCCTGCAGGGGTTCAATCACACGCGGGACGACCCGCGGTTCCTGCTCCGCCTGGTGCTGGATGATGAGCGGATTGCGACGTCGTCCCCGTTCTACTTTTCGAATCCGACGCCCGGATCGGCGAATGGCGAGGGGTTTCTCGGATTTGCGGCGCGCCCGCGATTCAGCACGGGACGCGGGTTCCACGACGCGGCCTTCGACCTTGAGATCCTCAGCGGTACGCCGGGGGCGGCCATCTACTACACCACCAACGGCACGCCGCCTTCGCCGGACAATGGCCGGCTGTATTCGGGCCCGTTGCGGATTTCGGGCACGACCGTTGTGAGTGCGGCGGCGTTCCGGGATCAGTACCAGCCTTCGCCGGTGGAGACCCACACCTACATCTTTGTCGGGGATGTCATCCGACAGTCGGCGGACGGGGCGCCGCCGCCCGGGTGGCCGTCGAGCTGGGGGGCGAACGTGGTGGATTACGGCATGGACCCGCGGGTGGTGGACAATCCGATCTACGCGGCGACGATCCAGGACGATCTGAAGAGTCTGCCGTCGTTTTCGGTCGTGATGGACCTGAACGATCTGTTCGACCGGTCCACGGGGATTTATGCGAACCCCGGCCAGGACGGGCGCGCATGGGAAAGGCCCTGCTCGATCGAGCTGCTGCATCCGGACGGGACACCGGGGTTCCAGACGGGTGCGGGCATCCGGATCCGGGGCGGATTCAGCCGCAGCACCTCGAATCCCAAGCACGCCTTCCGGCTTTTCTTCCGGCAGGAATACGGTGCCGGGAAACTGAATTATCCGCTGTTTGGCGACGAGGGAGCGGACAGTTTCGACAAGATCGATCTGCGGACGTTCCAAAACTACTCGTGGAGTTTTCAGGGCGATTCCCGGGGGGTCTTTGTGCGCGACCAGTTCAATCGCGACCTCCAGCTGGCCATGGGTCACCAGGGCGAGCGGGGCGAGTTTTATCACCTGTACATCAACGGCCACTATTTCGGCCTGTTCAACACCTGTGAACGGCCCGAGGCGTCCTTTGGGGCGACATATTATGGAGGGCGCCGGGAGGACTATGACACGATCAAGGTTGAGGCGGGGCCGTACACGTTGAACGCGACGGACGGCGACATGGAGGCCTGGACCCGGCTCTACAATCTGGCCCGGGCGGGGTTCGCCTCGGACGCCGCCTACCAGTTTGTTCAGGGCAATCATCCGGATGGCACTCCCAATCCGCAGTATGAGGTCCTCCTGGATGTGCCGAACCTGATCGACTACATGCTGATCATCCTCTACGGGGGCAATCTCGATGCGCCGATCTCCAACTTTCTTGGCAACACGCGGCCGAACAACTGGTACGGCCTGCGGAACCGGACGGCGCGGGACGGCTTCCGTTTCTTCGTGCATGACGCCGAGCACACCCTGCTGGATGTGAACGCCAGCCGGATCGGGCCCTATTCCGCGGGAAGCACCTCGGTGATCTACAGCAATCCGCAGTATCTCTGGCAGCGACTGCAGGCGAATCCGGAGTTTCGGCTGCAAGTCGCGGATCATGTGCACCGCCATTTCTTCAACGACGGGGTGCTCACGCCCGGGCGCACCCGCGAATTGTTCACCCGCCGCACCGAGCAGATCGATCGGGCGGTGGTCGGGGAATCGGCCCGCTGGGGCGATGCCAAGCGGAGCACGCCATACACGCGCGCCACGTGGGTCAGTGCGGTGAACCAGATCGTGAACAACTTCCTCCCGCAGCGTTCCGGTGTGGTGTTAAGCCAGCTTCGCAGCGCCGGTTTGTACCCGAATGTCACGGCGCCCTCCTTTGCCCCGCACGGCGGCCACCTGGATCCTGACACCGAGGTGGCCATCACCGCCCCGTCCGGCGTCATTCACTACACGCTGGACGGATCCGATCCGCGCCTGCCCGGCGGGGGTGTCTCCCCCAGCGCCCGGGCGTATTCCGGGCCGATCCGTCTCGCGGAGTCGGCACGGCTTCGCAGCCGGGTTCTGAGTGGTGCGACCTGGAGCGCGCTGAACGAAGCCGACTACACGCTGATCCGGACTTTTACGGACCTGTGGATCACCGAACTCATGTATCATCCGCCCGACACCGCGAGCCATGCCGGCACGGACCTTGAGTTCATCGAGCTGAAGAATGTCGGGCCCAACGAACTCGACCTTGGCGGAGTCCACTTCACCTCCGGCATTCGGTACACATTCCCGACCGGCTTCCAGATTGGACCGGGTCAGTTCGTGGTCCTGGTCTCCCATGCCGAAGCATTTGCCTCCCGCTATCCGGAGGTGCCGATCGACGGTGTGTATGAAGGGCAGCTCGACAACGCCGGCGAGCGGGTGACGCTGGCACACGCGGTGGGCACGCCGATCTTCTCCGTGCGCTACCGGCCCACCGAACCGTGGCCGCTCTCGGCCGCCGGGGGGGGATTTTCCCTGGTGCCCCGCGATCCCAATCTCAACCCGGACCCGGACGATCCGGCCAACTGGAGGGCGAGCCAGTCGCCGGGCGGATCACCCGGTCGCGACGATGCGCCGATCGCGATTCCGCCCATCCTGGTCAACGAGCTGCTCGCTCACACCGATCCGCCCATGCTGGACGCGGTGGAGTTGCACAATCCGACCGCGTCGCCGGTGGATATCGGGCATTGGTACCTGACAGACCGGAGGACCCAGCCACGGAAGTACCGGATTCCGGCGCCGACGGTGATTGAAGCCGGGGGCTATGTGGTGTTCGACGAGACTCATTTCAATGCGGTGCCGGGCGCGCCGGAGAGTTTCAGTTTCAGTTCGCATGGCGAGGAGGTGTATCTCTTTTCCGGCGACGCCGCCGGGAATCTCACCGGATACAGCCATGGCTTCAGCTTCCCGGCATCGGCCAATGGCGTGTCGTTCGGGCGCCATGTCACCAGCATCCAAGAAACGCATTATCCGCCGATGGCCGGGCTGTCCCTGGGTTCCGCCAATCCGGGCCCGCGCGTCGGCCCGGTGGTCATCAGTGAGATCCATTCGCTCCCTTCGCCGGGACAGGCGGCGTTCGTGGAACTCAAGAATGTCACGGACTCCCCGGTGCCGCTCCACCACCCGGAACACCCGGACATCCCCTGGCGGATCAACGGGATCGGATTCCGGTTTCCTCCAGGCCTGGTGCTTCCGCCCGGCGGCCTCGTGGTGGTGACCTCCGGCGATCCCGAGGTCTTCCGCAGCCGGTTCGGAGTGCCCGGCGAGGTGCCGGTCCTCGGCCCTTTCCCCGGCACGCTTCAGAGCGATGGGGAACGACTCCAATTGCTGCGCCCTGACCATCCCGATGTGGACGACTCAGGCAGTCTGCTGATCCCGGAGATCGTGGTGGACCAGGTGCGTTATCGCACCCGGGCGCCATGGCCGGTGGCGGCCGCGGGCGTCTCGCTCGAACGGCTCGATGCACTGGCCTACGGGGACGATCCGGCGAACTGGCGGAGCAGTCCCGGAGGACCGTCCCCGGGCCTGCCCAACCTGGGCAACCGCCCGCCCCAGGTGTCGGTTGCCGATGTTCCTCCGGTTCAATCCGCAATGTTCCCGGTCGCGGTCACCCTGCGCGGGACGGTCACCGACGATGGCATGCCGGTTCCGCCCGGGGCCACGACCGTTGGGTGGTCCCAGATCGCCGGGCCCGCTCCCGCGTGGTTCGACCATTCGCAGGCGATCGAGACGGACGTCCATCTGCCGGGCGTGGGGCTCTATGTGTTCCGGTTGTCCGCGCACGATGGCGCCCTGGAGGCGGGCGCCGAGGTGATGGTGTCGGTGGATCGCCCTGCCGCGGCCAGGGTGGTGGTGGCTCAAGGCAGCGTCTGGCATTACTGGGATCGGGGCACGGATCTGCCGGGCGGCTGGATGGAGCCGGCCTTCGATCATGCGGCATGGCCGTCGGGCCCGGCGAAGCTCGGTTACGGCGATGGCGATGAGGCCACGGTCGTGAGTTTCGGTCCCAACGCGGCGAACAAGTATCCCACCACCTTTTTCCGGAAGCGGTTCCCGGTGACCCAGGCGTCCGCATTCACCGCCTTGAAGGTGGGCCTCCGCCGCGACGACGGAGGGATCGTCTATCTCAATGGCGTCGAGGTATTCCGCAGCAACATGCCGGAGGGTGACATTGGGTGGAACACCTTTGCCACCGAGGTGGTCGGGGGCGCCGACGAGACGGCGTTTTACGAACAGGCCGTGGATCCCGCCCTGCTGGTTGAAGGCGAGAATGTCCTGGCCGTGCGCATTCATCAGGTCAATGCCGGCAGCAGTGATCTGAGCTTCGACCTGTACCTCACCGGCAATGCGTTTCCAGCCGACACGCCGCCGGTGGTGCAGGCCGGCCCGGACCAGACAGTGGTCTGGCCCGCCCATGCGATTCTGCGGGGAAGCGTCCGGGACGACGGTCTGCCCATTCCCCCGGGTGTCGTCAACCTCACCTGGTCGGCCGTTGAAGGTCCGGGCACGGTAACCTTCAGCCAGGCGCACCAACCCCGCACGACCGCTGCCTTTGTCAGCCCGGGTACCTACATCCTGCGTCTCACGGCCACCGACGGAGCCAGTTCTGTGTCCGATGACCTGGTGATCACGGTGGAGGGTGAACTGCAGGGTTACGAGGCGTGGTTGTCCACTTACTTCACTCCGAGCGAACGCCTGGATCCCAATGTCAGCGGCGAGGACGCCGACCCTGATTTGGACGGGCACACCAATCGCCAGGAGTTCCTGGCCGGAACGCACCCCCGCGACCCGGCATCAGTCCTGCGACTGCGCGAGCCGGAAGTCCGTGTCGCGCCTGTGCCGGCGGTCATTCTTCGTTTTCCGGTGGTTGCCGGACGCGCCTACAGCGTCCAGCTCCGGGACCTTCAGGGCGAAGGGGTGTGGATGACCGCAGTTCAAGTCCCGACCCAGGCCGCAGACAACGAGCATTCGGTGACGCTGCCGTTGCCGGATGGGGGCCCCGGACGGCTTTACCGGGTGGTTACGCCGCCACTTCCGTGAGGAAGGAGTATGTTCCGCGAAGGAGGCAGCGAATCGGAGGGACGAGCTCCGCGAGTCTTCAACCCATCGCCCCCCGGCCTTGCGTCCACGGGGAAGCCGGCCCTCCGATGCCACGCTTCGTGAGGCTCGCAGCACGGCCACCAACTCCGGGATGCACGGCTTGGTGGGGAACGAGGAACGAAGTGCTGGTGGGGAGGTGGGGAGCGATGCCAGAACAGGGCGGACAGGCATGCATGCTTTGAAGAAGACCATGGTTCGGGTGGCGTTGGTGGCGGGGATGGTGGTTTCGGGGTTGGCCAGTCCGAACTGGCCCGAGTTCCGGGGCCGCCACCGGGCTGGCAGCATTGGTGGCGGGGAGATTCCGGTGGTCTTCGGGCCGGGAACCAACGTGCAGTGGCGGGTTCCGGTGCCCGGGGGGCATTCGTCGCCGGTGGTCTGGGGAGACCTGCTGGTCCTGACGGGATTCGAGGAGGGGCAGT
Source organism: Verrucomicrobiia bacterium (assembly GCA_019634625.1). NCBI lineage: Bacteria > Pseudomonadati > Verrucomicrobiota > Verrucomicrobiia > Verrucomicrobiia bacterium. The sequence goes on along the minus strand of JAHCBA010000004.1, from coordinate 236,594 downwards.
TGCTGGTGCTGGGGTACGACGCGGGAAGCGGGACGGAGCGATGGCGGTATGCGTTGCCGCCGGGTCGGATCGAGTCGGGGTCGCGGCTGAGTCATCCGGCGACCGCGACGCCGGTGATGGATGGGGAACGGGTGGTGGCGTATTTCGCACCGTATGGGCTGGTGTGTCTGGGGATGGACGGGCAGGAGCGTTGGAAGGCGCCGTTACCGACGCCTGTGACGGGTCACGGGGCGAGCAGTTCGCCGGTGCTTGCGGGGGAATGGGTGCTGCAATTGTGCGACCAGGATGAGGGATCATATCTGCTGGCGTTGGACCGGCGGAGCGGGGAAGTCCGGTGGCGGACGGAGAGGGAGGGATTTCGGAGGGGCTTCTCGACGCCGTTGCCGTGGCCACCCGAGGAGCCGGAGGTGGTCATTGTGGCGGGGACGCTGCGGATGGTGGTCTACGACCTGGCGGACGGGAGCGAGCGTTGGAGTGTGCGGGGGTTGCCCAACGAGATGGTGGCATCGCCGGTGGGTGGGGATGGCGCGATCTTTGTGGCCGGCTGGACGCACGGGTCGGGGGTGCCGCGGATGCCGGATTGGGAAGGCTTGCTGAGCCAGGGCGATACAAATGGGGACGGTCGATTGAGCCGCGCCGAGGCGCCTGCCGGACCGGCCCGGCAGCACTTCCACTATATCGATGCCAACCATGACGGGTACGTGACGCGGTCGGAGTACGAGACGATTGCGGCCATCTTCAATGCCTCGAGGAATGTGACCATGGCGGTGCGGCCCGGAGGGAGCGGGGATGTCACGGGCACGCATGTCGTCTGGGAACAGACCCGAGGGCTGCCTTACGTGCCCACGCCGCTGCTGCACGATGAGCGGTTGTACCTGGTGAAGAACGGCGGGTTGGTGTCGTGCCTGGAGGCGGGGACCGGGCGATTCCTGTACCAGGAGGAGCGGCTTGGGGCGTTGGGCGACTATTACAGCTCTCCGGTGGCCGCCGGGGACAGGATTCTGGCGATCTCACAGCCGGGCACCGCGGTGGTGTACCGGGCGGGTGGGGCGTTGGAGGTTCTGGCCCGAAATGACCTGGGCGAAACCGTGCTGGCCTCTCCTGCCGTGGTGGGCTCGACGCTCTTCGTGCGGAGCGCGACCACGCTGTGGGCCTTTCGGGAGTAGCGCGGCGAAAGGGTCATCGAGGCGTCAGACCCGTGCATCCCACCGCATCCACTCGAAGATCGCGCAACACGGTAAGCCCCGGGATCGGGGCACCTCGAATGATGCGGGCACCGCTCTTGCGCCGCTTGCCGAATTTGTCCCGGTGACGTTCCCACATCTCGTCCACGAACTCTTTCGATCCCAGGAACACCCCGTCGGTCATGTGCCGGATCCTTAGCCGCAGGATCTGCCCCAGCGGCAACTCGCCACCCCGCGCCAGTTCCGCCCGGATGGCCTCCGGATCGAACACCCGTTTGTCGCTACGCCCCGACGTCCCGCCAATCACGTATAGCGCCAGGCGATATTCCGCTGACGCGGCGCTCCAGTCGGTTGCACCCAGAAATCCCATGATTCCGCGGCGGATGACCTTGTCGCCGGTGAGGGCGGCGGCGTAGCCGCAGAAGCGGTAGTCCTTGGGATCGTTGACCAGGCCGGCGCGGACGGGGTTGAGGTCGATGTAGGCGGCGATGGCGCGGAGGGTGCTGGGACAGTCTTCCACCAGGACGTTGCAGTTGCCCGCCTTAAAGGTAGCCGGTGCGGTCGTGACGGTTGACCAAAGGGAGAAACGTTGCTTGAACTCCTGGAGGAAGATGGAGAGGTCGGCGATGCGGGAGAGGACGGCCTGGCGGATGTCGTTGGGGATGGGCTGGCCCTTGTTGAGGCTGCGGCGCGGGCGAGGGTGGGTAGGGTGGCCTTGGGCCCGTAGAAGTCCTCGAGTTTGGCGAGGATGACGTCGTCCGGGATGGAGTCGGGGAGGGGTTTGGGAGGGACGCGGATGAGGAGGTGGAAGTGGTTGGACATCATGCAGAAGGTGATGATGTCGATGTCGCAGAAGCGGGCGAGGTGGTGGAGGATGTTGAGGAGCTTGTGTTTGGCGGAGTCGTCGAGGAGGGGAAGGCGACCGGCGACGCGGGACATGCAGTGGTAGGTCGCCGGGAGGGAGGGGTCGGCAATGATTCGGGGTGTTCTCATGAGGTGCGGGATTGATGTGTGCCAGGGAGGGGGAAGACAGTGGAGGTGGGTGCGTTTGAGCCGAGCAATGGGCAAAAGTGTAACGTGCATCGGAGAAGATCAATAAAAAACGTCAGGTTATTTATAAAGAGGATCAACTTTAAAGAGTCTGGCGATTTATTTTACGGGACTTACGCTCCGGACACCCCTCGAATCCGCCAAGTCGGGCTAATAGCGGCGGGCGGTGGGGACCTGGCATGCGGGGGTGCGTGGAAACGCGGTCGGACTGAGTGAGTGATAGCCGCCCGCCGGGGCGGAAGGCCGCCGCCATGCCGACGTTTTCGTGCAGGGCGTGCTCCCGCTCCAGGAGTTCATCCTGCAGGTCCGAGGACATTAGCGTGGCTCGGTGAGGTGGCGGCGGACGAGTTCGGGGAGGTATTTTACGGGGACCGAGCCTGGGGCGAGGGCGGCTTCGTGGAAGCGGCCGAGATCGAAGGCGTCGCCTTGTTCGCGTTGAATAGCGCGGCGCAACCGTTGAAAGGCCATGCGGCCAACGAAGTAGGTCGAGAGCTGGACGGAGCTTTGGCGGGCCCGGACGACTTTGAGGCGGGCCTCGCCCTCGGACTGGTAGGAACGGCGCGCGAGGAGGTCCATGGCTTCGTCTTCGGTCATGCCGGTGCAGTGCATGCGATGGTCGAGGATGGCGTTGGCCACGGCCCGGAGGTAGAATTTGAGCTGCATCAGCCGGAGCGACGGGTCGCCGTCACCGTAACCCTGATCGAGCATGGTGCGCTCGGTGTAGACGGCCCAGCCTTCGATGTAGACTCCGGAGCCGAAGACTTTGCGGACGAGCGAGGGATGGCGGTTGGCGTACTCGAGCTGGACGTAATGGCCGGGATAGGCCTCGTGGATCGAAAGGATCTGGAGCATGTGCCGGTTGTACTCCTCGAGGTAGCTCCGTACACGGTCGGCATCCCAGTCGCGCGGGGGCGGGCTGACCGCGTAGTAGCCTGTGGCGAGGGGGTCGAGGGGAGGGGGCGAGTTCATGTAGGCGGTTGAGTTGCCGCGCTGGAATTCAGGCATCTCAATGATCTCGCAACGGTCGGGTTCCGGAAGGCGGAGGATGTCGTGTTCAGCGATGAACGTGCGGAGGGCGGCGACCTGGCTGCGGACGTCGTCCACGAGGGAATCCGGGGTGCCGTGATCGCGGGAGACCTCGGCGAGGACGCGGGCGACGGTTTCCCGGCGGCCTTCCGGATCGTCGGGCGGGATGGGCTGGCGGGGGAAATGGCGGCCCCAGACCTGGCGGGCGATGACAAACAGTTCGTCCTCGACGCGGGTGAACTCGGCCTCGGCTTCCGCGAGGACTTCATCGGCGGTGAGACCGGCGTTGAGGGTGAGTTCGAGTTTACGGGCGAATTTGCGGCGGCCGAGGCGCCAGTCGCCATCGGCTCGGGGCAGGAGTTCGTCTTCGAGGAAGCGCTGGTGTTCGTGGAGGGCGGCGAGGACGGGAACGGCGGCGGCGCGAAGTTCCGCCACGCGGGGTGTGTCGCCGGCGAGGGTGAGGAGGGTGTCCTGGTAGTAGGCGAGGGTGCCGCGGTTTTGGCGGATGGCGGTTTCGGTGTGGGTGCGGGGTGGGCGTTTGAGGTTGGCGCGGGCGGAGGCGACGATGCGGGGCATCTGGGCCATTCGGGCGAGGACCTGATCCAGGCGGGTATCGAGGGGAAGGGTGGACTGGGCAAGGAGGAGATAGGTGCTGTCGCTGAGGTAGCGGTTGTAGATGCGGGGATCGTCCTCCCAGGGGCGGGTGTATTCGGCCAGCCAGAGCTGGGTTTGGAGTTCGTGGCGGAGGATTTCGAAGTCGATCTGGCCGTCGCGGGTGAGACGTCGGTAGTCAACGAGGCGTGGCAGGTCGCGGAGGGTGGCGCGGAGAAGCTGGCGCCAGCGCGTGCGCGCCTCGGGGGACAGGTCGTCGAGGCGGTTCCCGAACCGATGATCGCCGAGCCAGGTGGCCTCCATGGGGCGCAGTTCGAAGCGGGCGTCGAGGTGGGTCCGAAAGAAGCGATCCAGTGCCGCATCCGCGGAATCCGCCTTTGTCGTCGAGGGCTGCGACGCCAACAGGGTGCCGATGGCAAGGCCCAGCAAGCCTGAGATCTTCATGACGGACCGGACTGTCCACGGGGTTGGAAGGGTGGACAAGGCCATAGCCGCAACGGTGCAGCCATTCCGGGACGACTGCGACCGGTCCGCCTCCCACCACACGTCACCGGCGCCGGGGCGTCGGAGTGGGCGGCCAGGGTACGGGAGTCCATGGGGTGCCCGGGGGAAGGGCATTCCAGAGGGATTCCAGGTGGCGGATTCGGTCGGGGGTGAGCGGGTGGGATTGCGAAACGCGTTGGATTCGGCTGGCTTGTGATGGGGCCGACGCATGGGGTGCGGTGGCCGCGGCGAGGGTTTCCTCGGTCTCGATGCGCCTCATGAAGCGCAGCAGGCCGCGCGGATCGATGCGGGCGTCCACAAGCATGTGGAAGGCAGCGGTGTCGGCCTCGTGTTCCTGATCCCTCGAGAACTGAAGGGCCAGGAGTTCCTGGGAGTGTTCGACCATGGTGCCGATCTGGGAGCGGCCCTGGCCAAAGGCCAGACGGACGAGGAGGAGGGGGCCGGCGGAGGCCACCACCGACTGGAGGCCGTGTCGATTGCGGACGTGGGCCAGTTCGTGGGCGATGACGCCGGCGAGTTCTTCGCCATCGGCGACCTGTTCGACCAGGCCGCGGCAGACGAGAATCTGGCCGCCGGGGAGGGCGATGGCATTGACCTCAGGGTTGTCGATGAGGGTGATGGAACAATGGGGGCTGGCCTGGCGCATGGCATCGGCAAGGCGATTGGTGATGGCCGCGAGGCGTTGGCCAAGGATCCGGTCGTCCAGCACGGGGAAATGGCGAGTGACCCTGTCGGTGAGGCGGGTGCCGAGATCGAGTTCGGTGGTGTGGGGGATCCGGGCCGTGACGAGACGCACAACGTGGGGTGCCAGCAGCGCGAGTGCGCCGAGGGCGGCCGCGAACACGATCAGGAAGGCGACGCTGGATCGCAGGGCCCGGCGGGAACTTGCGGAGGATTCGAGGCGCTGGATCTGGCGGTGGAGGTGAGGCAAGCGGCGGAGGCCGGGATGGTCGAGAAGGGAGGGTTCGCGGGTCAGGATCACCCAGTCGTCGTGCTCGGGATCCGAAAGCAGCAGCCGCCCGTCGCGGAGGCGGTCGAGTTGCAGGCGACACAGGGGGATGGCGAGGGTGGATTCCGCGGTCCCGGCGACGAGAGTGGCCGGGGAGATGCGGAGTTCGGCCGTCCATTCCGAATCGCCCTGGCCGGTCCATCGAACCGTTGCCGCCCAACATGTCGGCAGGGGATGCATGGTGTACTCGCGCCGGGACAGGATGGCCGGTTGCCGGCACCCCGGCAACGGCCGATTCCTTGAACGGGGGGGGTGGCCGGGGATAGGGTGACGTCCGCATGGCCGATGACGCGTTGCCGGGACACGAGTTGGTCTGGCTGGACAAGGAGGGTGTGGTTCGGGGGCGTTTCCGGTTGACGACGGACGAAGTCATTGTGGGACGGGGGGGGGATTGTGACTGGGTGCTGCCGGATCCGTCGGTCTCGACGCATCACTGTCGGATGTCCCTGTCGGGCGAGGTCCTGCGGATTCAGGATGCCGGCTCGACCAATGGCACGTTTGTGAACGGGGAGCGCGTTGGGGAGGCGGCGGTGGTTGCGGGGCAGTCGTTCCGGCTGGGTTCGATCGAATTGCGTCTGGTGCGCGCCACGACGGCCGGCACGGCGGGTCTGCGGCTTGGGGTGGTTCCAGGACTGGCGGCGGCGAGGGTGCCGGGAGAGTTGGAGGATGGAAACGGTCACGATGCCGGTCACGATGCCGGAGTTGCCGAGCCCTTTCCCGACCTGGTGTGCCGGACGTGCGGGGCGCGGATGGACCCGGAGTCGGTGCGGCGTTATCGGGGCGGGAGAGGGGAGGTGGTGTATGGATGCCTCAAGTGTGGTGGCACCTGCGGACCGGCGAAGGTGGAGCCGGCGGCCGTGCGCCCGGGAACCCTGGGAGGGTTGTTGCGGGAGGCGTTTGGGTACCCGTTGAGGGGCGACGCGAGGAAGCTGCTGGTGCTGGGATGGGTGGTCTTTGCGGTGCTCGATGGGCTGCGGGGTTATCTGGAGTTCCTGATGGGATTATCGCGGGGTCTGGCGCCGCTGTTCCTGATGGTGTACGTGCCTGTTGCTCTGGTCGCGACCGGGTATTACCTCGCCTGTCTGCAGGGGGTCCTGCAGGCGTCGGCCAACGGGGAGGACCGGATGCCGGACTGGCCCGAAGTGATGACGTTCTGGGACGAGATTGTGCGGCCCTTCCTGAGATTCACGGCGACGGTGGGATTGATGCTGGGCCCGGGGTTGATGGTGCAACGGATGGGATTTGTGACGGTGGGCTTCGGGCTGATGCTGCTGGGTATGTTTGTCCTGCCGATGGCGCTGCTGGCAGTGGGTCTGACCGAGAGTCTGGGGGCATTGAGTCCGGTGAGATTGTTTTCGGGGATTGCCGCCATGCCATGGGCCTATCTCGCGACCTGTGCGGTCCTGTTCGGACTGCTGCTCGTCATGGGGGTGATGCGGTTGGGGTTGGCGTGGATTGGGATTCCGGTGTTGCCCGAGGTGGTGGGCAGTGGGGTGACACTTTATGGCGGGTGTGTCGGGGCGCGGGCGTTTGGTTCGGTGTATCACCGGCATCGCCGGGCGCTGGGATGGTTTCGGGTCTGATCGGTAGGATTCGCAGGCTTCCGATGCGGGCGGGATCGTGGGAGCATGCGGGCATGCGATTCCCCGTCCGTACCGGTCGGTGCAAGCCGTGTGGGAGAAGGATCTCCTGGTGGGTCCTGACGCTGTTGATGGCGTTGCCGCGGGTTGGGGTGGCGGCGGCGGAGGGACTGAGTGTTGGGGCGGCGGTGGTGAAGATCACCCCGGCGTTGGGGGTGCCGCTGGCGGGGTACTATCACGCGCGGGGGGCGGACGGGGTGCATGACGACCTGTATTCGCGGGCGTTGGTGCTGGAACGGGGCGGGGTGCGCGCGGCGCTGGTCGCGTTGGATCTGATCAGCACCCGGCGGGAGTGGGTGGAGGAGGCCAGGGCTTTGATCGAGGTGCAGACTGGAATCCCTGGCGGCCACGTGATGATCAGCGCGACCCACGCGCATACGGGTCCCATTCTGCCCAGCCGGGGGCGGACCGATGCGGGGCGGGCGGAGCCCAACGCGGTGGCCATGGACTTTCTGGCGGGGCTGCCGGGTTTGATTGCGCAGAGCGTGCTGGAGGCGGATCGGAGGCGGCAATCCGGGCGGGCCATGGCGGCGATCGGGCGGGAGGAGACGCTGGCGTTCAACCGGCGGTTCCACATGCGCGACGGGTCGGTGGGGTGGAACCCGGGGAAGGGGAATCCGAACATTCTCAAGCCGGCCGGGCCGATCGATCCGGAGGTGCCGATTGTCCTGTTCGAGACCCATCAGCAGAAGCCCCTGGCCACCTACGTGAATTATGCGGTGCACCTCGATAACGTGGGGGGCAACCAGATTTCCGCGGATCTGCCGTTCACGCTGACGGAGTGTCTGGCCCGGGTGTTGGGTCCGGACCATGTCACGCTGTGGACGGCGGGCACCTGCGGCGATGTGAACCACATCGATGTGGGCTGGCCGCGGCCCCAGAGCGGACATGCCAACGCGGCGCGGATGGGGATCGTACTGGCCGGGGAGGTGCTGCGCCAATGGCCGAGGCTGGCGCCGTCCGGCCACGGTCCCTTGCAGATCCGGCGGCAGGACGTCGCGTTGCCGCTGGCCCCCATCGATGAGGCGGAGGTCGAGGCGGCCCGGTTCACCGTGCGTGCGACGCGGGATTCGGAACCGGGCGGATTCATGAAGCTTGTCCAGGCGTACAAGGTTCTGGATGTGCATGCCCGCGAGGGGAGGCCGCTGGAGGTCGAAGTGCAGGCGGTCACGTTGGGCCGGGAACTGGCCTGGGTGTCGCTGCCGGGGGAGGTTTTCGTCCAGCTCGGGCTCGACCTGAAACTCGATTCACCCTTTTCGCAGACGATGGTGGTCGAGCTGGCGAACGGGAGCATCGGGTACATCCCCAACCGCCGGGCTTACGGCCAGGGCGCGTACGAGGTGGTCAGTGCGCGGTGCGCCGAGGGGTCGGGCGAGACGCTGGTCCGGGTGGCGGTGGACATGCTCAAGGCGATGCATCGAGAGGCCGGGGGCGGGGATCGGGACGGGAGATGAGGGACGGGCCCGAAGATCGTCCGGTCATCCACCTGTCAAGCGGGCCGCAACGATGGGGTGCGTTGGGATGAGGACTCGCGGAGCTCGTCCCTCCGATTTGCTGCCTCCTCACCGACAACTTGGGGATGTACCGGTGTCGCCAGGGCCTTGAAATTGAGCGTGGTCAGGGAGGGCAGCGGCGTTAGGATCCCAGGCAACCGTCCATTGTTCCTGTCGCCGATGAAGCCGATGAGACCGATGAGACCGATGAGACCGATGAGACCGATAATGTTGCCTTGCGTGATCCCGGGTCCGTGGTGGGGGTCGATTTGCCTGAGGGCTCTGGCGTGTCGGGGGAAGGGCTTGGAGTTGAAGAGAGTGAGCGCGGGATTGGGCCTGCTGGCGATGATTGGGATGGGATCGACGGCAGGGGCGGCGGAGCGGGTGTATTCGGGGCCGCAGCCGGGCGAGGCGGTGACGCCGTTCCGGGTGGTGGAGGTGGCGGGGCCGGCGGTCGAGGCGGAGAGGGATCCGGTGACGGAGGCGGAGGGCGGGGCGGTGGCGCTGGTGTTTGTGCATGCGCTGGAGCGGTCGATGGCGCCGCTGCTGCGGGCGATTGATCGGTATGGGGCGCAGGCGAAGGAACGGTTGCGGACGGAAGTGGTGTTTTTGGTGCCGGATCGATTGGAGGGGGAACGGCGGGTGCGGGCGGCGTCGGGCTCGTTGCGGCTGCATTCGCGGGTGGGGGTGTCGGTGGACGGGATTGAGGGGCCGGGGAATTTCGGGCTGAACCGGGAGTGCATGATGACGATCGTGGCGGCCCGAGGGAACCGGGTGTGGACGAACTTCGCGCTGGTGCAGCCGGGGGTGGCGGACGCGCCAGCGGTGATTGGGGCGTTGTCCCGGCTGGCGGGCGATAGGGAGCCGCCGGATCTGCGGACCCTGATCGATGGACCGGGCGAGCGGCCGATGGCGATGGAGCGTCGTGGGGGTGAGGGGCCAGCGGCGGTGGAACCGTTTCCCGGGGCGGTTCCGAGCGACGATCGGTTGAACGGGCTGTTGCGGCAGTTTCTGCGACCGACGCAGGACGCGGCGGCGGCGGACCGGTTGCTGGAGGAGATCGAGGGATACGTGCGGGGCGACGAGGGGCTGATGCGGCAGGCGATCGCGGGCTGGGAGCGGGTGCTGCATTTCGGCGACCGATACGGGACGGCGCATGCGCGCGAGGCGGCGCAGGGGTCGCTGGAGCGGTTGCGAAAGGAATTGGCGACGCGATGAGGCGGCGTGACACCGGAGGCGGGGAGGTGCGTTCCCATGAACCGGGTGCATCACCATGGAGGATGCAAGGGGTGGGCACCTCACGTCGTCCGGAGCGGGGACAGCCCTGTCCGCGCGGGCCCTGCCTTGGTCGAGAGACCCGCGGACAGGGCTGTCCGCGCTCCGTGCGGCGCCAGTCGGGATTTCTGAGCAGGGGTTGGGTGCCGGACGGGGTGTGGCGGGTTTTGGTGACGTTGTGGATGGTGGGGGCGGTGCTGGCGCCGGGGGCGTTGGGGGAGGGTGGGGAGGTGTCGCTGGAAGGGGAAGTGGCGGGCGGGAGCGGGTCGTTTCCGACGCGGATCCTGCCGTTGCTGACCCAGGCGGGATGCAATGCGGGGGCGTGTCATGGGGCGGCGACGGGGCAGGGCGGGTTTGCGCTGAGTCTGCTGGGTTACGATCCGGAAGCGGATCACGCGCGGATCACGCGGGAATGGGGCGGGCGGCGTCTGGACTTCGACCGTCCGGACGAGAGTCTGCTGCTGCGGAAGGCGTCGCGGCGCATGCCGCATGAAGGGGGGCGGCGCTGGGCCGTGGATTCGGAAGCGTATCGTGAGGTGCGGGAATGGGTGGCGTCCGGGGCGCCGTACGGGCCACGGGACCTGCGGGTGGTGGCATTGGAAGTCGAGCCGGAGGAGGCGTGGCTGTCGGGGCCGGGGGCGGGGATTGACTTGCGGGTGACGGCGCACCTGTCGGATGGGAGCCGGATGGAGGTGACGGATCGGGCGTTGCACGACTCGAACGACGAGGCGGTGGCGGCGGTGACTCGCGGCGGGAAGGTTCGCGCGACCGGGAGCGGGTTGACCGGGATCATGGTGCGGTATGGGGGGCAGGTGGCGGCGGCGCGGGTGGGGGTGCGATTCGAGGAGCCGGATGGGGCGGCTTTGAGGCGGGCGGCCTTCGCGTCCGGGCATCCGGTGGACGGGCATCTGGCGCGGACCTGGGAACGGCTGGGGCTGGCGCCGGCGGGGTTGAGCGACGACGCGACCTTTTTGCGTCGGGTGCATCTGGATTTGATCGGGCGATCGCCGACGGAGGGTGAGGTGCGGTCGTTCTTGGGAGAGCGGGGCGGGGCGCAACGCAGGGAGGCAGTGATTGACCGGTTGCTGGCCAGCGAGGCGTGGGTGGATTTCTGGACGATGAAGCTGGCGGATCTGCTGCAGGTGGGAGGACGGCGCGGGGATGCGTCGGCGGCGCAGGCGTATCACGGGTGGCTGCGGGAAGGAGTGCGGGAGGGTTGGGGTTGGGACCGGATGGCGGGAGCGTTGATCGAGGCGGAAGGCGTGTTGAGCGAGGTGGGGCCGGCGAACCTGTTCACCCTGGCGGCCGATCCGCGGGACCTGGCCGAGGCAGTGGGCCGGGTTTTTCTGGGGACGCAGATTGCCTGCGCGCGTTGCCATGCGCATCCGGCGGACCGGTGGACCCAGGACGACTACCACGCGTTCGCGGCGTATTTCGCCCGGGTTGAAGTGTCGGGTGGGGTCGTGCGGGAACGGGTTCGGGGCGAGGTGGACCATCCGAAGACGGGGCGCCCGGTGATGCCGAGGCCGCTCGGGGCGTTGGGGGTCGATGGGGGCAAGACTGATCCGACTGATCCGACTCATGGGGATCCGTCGCGGCGGGGGGCGTTGGCGGCGTGGATGACGGCGCCGGGGAATCCGTTCTTTGCGCGGACCCTGGTGAACCGGGTGTGGCGGGAGTTGTTTGGGCGGGGGTTGGTCGAGCCGGTGGACGATCTGCGACCGACCAATCCGGCGACGCATCCGGGCTTGTTGGAGGAGCTGGCGCGGGAGTTTGAGTCGGGCGGGTACGACCTGCGGGGATTGGTGCGGAGGCTGGCGACATCGCGGGCGTACCAGCTGGAATCGGGAGGGGTGGACGGGGACGGGGTGGGTTCGGGGCTGTTCACGCGAGCGCTGCGGAAGGCGTTGCCGGCGGCGGTGCGGGTGGATGCGGTGGTCCAGGTGACGGGTGTGCCGGAGGTGTATGCCGGGTACGCCGAGGGGACGCGGGCGGTGCAGTTGATCGATGCGCGGGTGCCGTCGTATGCGCTCGATGTGCTGGGGCGATGCGGGCGGGATGGGCCGTGCGAGACGGGGGGAGGCGGGACGGGGGGCGGGGGTGGATTGGCACAGGCGCTGCACTTGTTGAACGGGGAACTGATCAACGCGCGGGTCGGGGTCGCGGCGGCGGCGATGCGGGATGGGACGATGTCGGCGGGCGAGTGGGTGGAGGGGTTGTACCTGCGGGCCCTGACGCGGTATCCGCGGGAGGACGAGAGGCGTCGGTGGACGACCTGGTTGGAGGCGGCGGAGGATCCGGGTGAGGCGGCGGAGGACCTGATCTGGGCCATGCTGAACGGGCGCGAGTTTGGGGAGAACCGATGAGGCGAGGTGGAAGGGATCGTGGAGGCGCGGGAGAGAATACTGAAGAAGCCATGAAATCCGAAACAGAACGGTCGGGTATCGGGCGGCGATGCGATGGCGTGTCGCGGCGGGACTTCCTGCATCTTGGGATGCTGACGGCGTTTGGGTGGAGCCTGGCGGACAGTCTGCGGTGGCGGGCGATGGCGGGGGGTGTGGAGGGGAGGCTGGGGAGGGCGCGGTCGTGCATTCTGATCTGGCTGGATGGGGGGCCGAGCCATCTGGACACGTTCGATCCGAAGCCGGAGGCGCCGCGGGAAGTGCGGAGCCAGTTCGGCGTGATTGGGACGAGCGTGCCCGGGGTTCGCCTTTGCGAGCATCTGCCGCGCACGGCGGCGGCGATGCGGGACGTGGCGTTGATCCGGTCGCTGACGCACGAGTTGGGCAATCACGACACCGGGACACGGTTCCTGCTGACGGGCCATCGACCGACGCCGTCGTTGACGCATCCGAGTCTGGGGAGCGTGGTGGCGAGGGTGCGCGGGTTTGGGGAGGCGATGCCGCCGTATGTGGCGATTCCGGGGGATGCGGTGGGTGGCAATTCCGGCGGGGCGGGGCCGGGTTATCTGCCGGCGGCGTACTCGGCCTTCAATGTGGGGCCCGATCCGGCGCGGGTGCGGGATCTGCATCCGCCGGAGGGGGTGAGTTTTGCGAGGTCGGATCGACGTCGGGATCTGCTGCGGGAGATGGATGGGTTCAGCCGGCGGGTAGAGGGAGGGGACGGAGTGGCCGGGGGTCGGGACGCGTTTTACGAGCAGGCCTACCGGCTGCTGGCGTCGGGGGAGGCCAAGGCGGCATTCGATCTGGCGAAGGAACGACCGGGGACACGGGAGCGGTATGGACCGAGCCGGGTGGGAACCGGATGTCTGCTGGCGCGGCGCCTGGTGGAGTCCGGGGCGTCGTTTGTGACGGTGGTGGATACGGGGTGGGACATGCACGAGCAGATCTTCCGGGAACTGCCGGACTCGCGGTTTCCGGGGAGCGGGAAGCTGCCGAACCTGGACCGGGCCTATGCGGCATTGCTGTCGGATCTGCGGGAGCGGGGATTGCTGGAGTCCACGCTGGTGATTCTGATGGGCGAGTTCGGGCGGACGCCGAAGTTGAACGCGGCGGCGGGGCGGGATCACTGGCCGCGGGCGGGATTCGCGGCCCTGGCGGGAGGCGGGGTGCGTGGCGGGCAGGTGGTGGGGGCGACCGATGCGTATGGCGAATCGCCGGTGGATGCGCCGGTGGGGCCGCCCGATCTGGCGTGGACCGTGTTGTCGCTACTCGGGGTGGATCCCGGTCGGGAATGGACGACACCGAGCGGGCGCCCGGTGCGGATTCTCGACGAGGGCCGATTTATTCGGGAGCTGGTGTGACACGCGCGGTGCTGATGGCGGGGGCGCTGATGGTCCTTGGGAGGATCGGAGCGGGCGGGGCGCCGGTGACGGCGCTGGCGTTCAGTCCGGATGGGCGGCACCTGGTGAGCGGCGGGTCGCGTGTCGTGGCGTGGCATTCGGGGGATGACGGGAGCGAACGGCGCCGGGTGCGGTTGGAGGTGCCCAAGATTGCGGGGTTGGCGTTTCACCCGGAGGGCCGCGTGGTGGTGGCGGTGGGGGGAACGCCGGGGACGGAGGGAGTGGTGCAGGTGCTGGACGGGGAGGACGGGCGGAGGATGGGGTCGCTGGTCCTGGGGGAGGAGATGGCCCAGGGGGTGGCCTTCGCGGGCGACGGCGGGATTCTGGGTGTGGCGGGCGGGGACGGCACCGTGCGGTTCCTTCGGATGTCGGGGGAGGACGGGCGGTTGGAGGCGGTGGCGACGGGGCACGGCCATGTGGGTCCGGTGCTGGGGGTGGCGCTGGCGCCAGCCGGGGCCACGGCGGTGAGCGTGGGGGCGGACCGGTCGGTGAAGGTCTGGTCGGTGGGGGAGGGTCGATTGCTGCGGACGTTCACGCATCACACGGACGCGGTGCAGGCGGTGGCGTTCCGGCCTGTGTCAGACGGAGTGGAACCGGCCGCGGGGTGGGTTTGTGCGACGGGCGGGTCCGACAGGACCGTACGGGTGTGGCAACCGGCGATCGGGCGGATGGTGCGGATTGTACGTCACCACGAAGGGGCGGTTCTGGCGCTGGTGTATGCGCCGGACGGGTCGGCGCTGTACTCGGCGGGGGAGGAAGGGGTTGTGAGGCGATTGGATCCTGACAGCGACCGGATCCAGGCGCGATGGGAGGGGGAAGGCGAGTGGATCCATGCGTTGGCGATGCATCCGGAAGGAGGGCGGCTGGCGAGCGGGGACTGGGCGGGCCGGGTGCGGATTTGGAGGGTGGGAACCGGGGGCGATGGGGTGATGGAGGAGGCGGCCGGGGGTCCTTGAGGGGGGCGTCTGGAGGCTTCAAAGGTCGTGGCGGACGGGGTAGGGTGGTGGAGCGATGGCGATGGCGCGTGGGAAAGATGCTTCGGAGACCGTGCTGGTGCGGCGATCCGGATTGAAAGGGCGGGTCGGGATTCCCTAGGTTGCCGGGATGAAGCCACTTTGGATTCCGGCGATGGCGATGGCGTGTGCCGTTTGGGTGACGGGTTGTGGAGATGGAGGGGGGGGCGCATCGGGGCGGTCGGAGGGATACACGGTGGCGGTGATACCCAAGGGGACGATCCATGAGTTCTGGCGGTCGATCGAGGCGGGGGCGAAGAAGGCGGAGATGGAGTTGCGGGAGTCCGGGGTAGCGATTGAAGTGATCTGGAAGGGGCCCTTGCGGGAGGACGACCGGGACCAGCAGATCCAGGTGGTGGAGAATTTCACGAGCCGGCGGGTGTCGGGGATGGTTTTGGCGCCGCTGGATTCCCAGGCGCTGGTGAATCCCGTGGAGACGGCCGTGGCGGCGGGGATTCCGGTGGTGGTGATCGACTCGGATTTGAAGTCGGAGCGGCACGTGAGTTTTGTGGCGACGGACAACTATCTGGGGGGGCAGTTGGGCGGGGAGTATCTGGTGCGGCTGATGGGCGGGGAGGGGAACGTGATCCTGCTGCGGTACGCGGTGGGATCGGCGAGCACGGAGGCGCGAGAGGCGGGCTTCATGGATGCGATTGCCAAGGCGCCGAAGGTGCGGGTGTTGTCGAGCGATCAGTACGCGGGGGCGACGCGGGAGACGTCGTACCAGGCGGCGCAGAACCTGTTGAACCGGTTTGGGCGTGAGGTGAACGGGGTGTTTTGTCCGAATGAATCGGTGACCGCCGGGATGGCCAAGGCGCTGCGGGACATGGGCCTGGCGGGGGGGCGGGTGAAGATGGTGGGATTCGATACCGGGGCGCAGTCGGTGGCGGATCTGCGGGCGGGGGATGTCCAGGCGCTGGTGGTGCAGAATCCGCTGCGGATGGGGTACGAGGGGGTGATGACCATGGTGCAGCACCTTCAGGGGAAGGAAGTGCCGCGGCGGATCGACACCGGGGTGACGGTGGTGTCGGCGGAGAACATGAACGATCCGGCGGTGGCGGAACTGCTCGAGCCGCCGTTGTCGCGGTACCTGAAGTAGGAAACGGGTGGGCGTCGCCGCGAGTTCTCATGCCCTCGGGCGACCGGCTTGCGGCCTCGTGGAACCCGGCGCTCCGAGGCGACGCTTCGCGAAGTTCGCGCCCCGACCCACGACTCGGGGATGCACGGGGATCGGGGGCAGGTCAGGCGCCGAGCTGGCGGCGGATGCAGTCGGTGATTTTACGGCTCCAGGATTCGATGGTGTGGGGGTCGCGGCCTTCGATGAGGAGGCGGGCTTTGGGTTCGGTACCGGAGTACCGGAGGAGGACGCGACCGCCGGCCTGATGGACCTCGGTCTCGGCCTCGCGGACGAGGTCGAGGACATGGTCGAGTTCCTCGAACGGGCGTTTTTCGCGGACTTTGACGTTGGTGACGATCTGGGGGAAGCGGGTCCAGCATTGGACG
Organism: Verrucomicrobiia bacterium; assembly: GCA_019634625.1. Taxonomy (NCBI): domain Bacteria; kingdom Pseudomonadati; phylum Verrucomicrobiota; class Verrucomicrobiia; species Verrucomicrobiia bacterium. The sequence goes on along the minus strand of JAHCBA010000004.1, from coordinate 220,483 downwards.
AGTTCCGAGAGGGGTTTGCCGGTGGACTGGAGGATGCGGAGGATCTGGAGGGCGGTGACGAGGCCGTCGCCGGTGGTGCTGTGATCGCCAAAGATCATGTGGCCGCTCTGCTCGCCGCCGAGGCTGTAGCCATGGGTGAGCATTTCGTCGATGACATGTTTGTCGCCGACGGGGGTGCGGATGAGATGGCCACCGGCCTCCTGGAGGGCGGCTTCGAGACCGGCATTGCTCATGACGGTGGCGACCACGGTGTTGCCGGGGAGCTGGCCGGCACGGAGCAGGTCGAGTCCGGCGACGGCCATGATATCGTCGCCGTCGATGAGGCGGCCGTGTTCGTCGCAGAGGAGGACGCGATCGGCATCGCCGTCGTGGGCGATCCCGACGTGGGCGCGGTGTTCCCAGACCTTCTGGCACATGGTCTCGGGGTGCATGGAACCGCAGTCGAGGTTGATATTGGTGCCGTTGGGGTGGACGCCGAAGGCGAAGACCTCGGCGCCGAGTTCGCGGAGGACGGTGGGGGTGGCCTTGTAGGCGGCGCCGTTGCCGCAATCGACAACGATACGGAGGCCCTCGAGGGTCATGCCGCGGGGGAAGGTGTTCTTGGCGTGCTCGATGTAGCGGCCGAGGGCGTCGTCGATGCGGACGGCTTTGCCGATGGCGCTGGCGCGGGGCCGGATTTTTTCGATTTCGCCGCTGAAGACGAGGTTTTCGATACGGGCTTCGATGTCGTCATCGAGCTTGTAGCCGTCGGAGCGGAAGAATTTGACCCCGTTGTCATCGTAGGGGTTGTGGGAAGCGGTGATGGCGATACCGGCATCGGCGCGGAGGCTGCGGGTGACGTAGGCGATGCCGGGGGTGGGGAGGGGGCCGATGAAGAGGACATCGACGCCCATGGAGAGGATGCCGGCGGAGACGGCATTTTCGAGGAGGTACCCGGAGAGGCGGGTATCCTTGCCGACGACGATCTGGTGTTTGCCGCGACCGCGGGGGGTTTGCTGGAGGTTTTTGAAGACGTGGGCGGCGGCGCAGCCGAGTTTGAGGACGGTATCGGCGGTAATGGGTTCGATATTGGCGGTACCGCGAACGCCGTCGGTGCCGAAGATGCGTCGGTTGGGAGGATTCATGAGAGGGATGGGGGGGGATGGGATGAAAGGGCGGGTCATTCGGCGGAGAACGGGGAGAGGACGACGTGTTCGGGCTGGAGCTGGAGCCAGCGGAGTCCGCTGGCGAGGCGGACTTCGAGGGTGTTGGTGACGGGGCCGAGGAAGAAGTCGGCGGTGAGTTCGACGAAGACGAGGACGTCGGGGCTGTTGGGGTGGAGGCGGCGGACGAGGTGGGGCGGGCCGGAGATTTCGATCTGGGCAGTGGCGGGTTGGAGGTGGGCGGGGCCGGCGATGCCTGGGAGGGCGAGGATGCGGATGGGGACGTTGGCGAGGGTCTTGGTGACGTCGGGCACGGGGGTGGCGGCGGGGTTACGGACCTCGGAGCTGTGGGAGCCTGACCAGATCATCACGGCGAGGGCGAAGGCCAGGAGCTTCCACCAGAAGTTATCCAGGAGCAGGTGATGCCAGCGCATGGTCACTCGGAGGGGGGCGGGTTCTGGGGGGCGGGCGGGGGCGACTTGGGGAGCCACGAGGCGCGTCCGGGTTGGGAGGGGGAGGAATTGTGGCGGGGCACAAAGATGGAGCTGAGGAAGGAGCGAAGTTCCCCGCTGCCGACGCGGCGTTGGAGGTGGCCCTTGTAGGCGTGGGAAATCGAGCCGGTTTCCTCGGAGACCACCACGACGACGGCATCGGTTTCCTCGCTGAGGCCGATGGCAGCGCGGTGGCGGGTACCGAGCCGGCGGAGGTCGTTGCGTTGGGTGAGGGGGAAGATGCAGGCGGCGTAGGCGATGCGGCCGTTGCGGACGATGACGCCCCCGTCGTGGATGGCGTTATTGGGAAAGAAGATGGTTTCGAACATCTCGGGGGTGGCCTCGCAGTCGATGGGCACGCCGAGGTTGGAGACGGCGTCATCGAGGTGGGTGGATTGCTCGATGGCGATGAGGGCGCCGATGCGGGCTTCGGCGAGACGCTCGGCGGCCTGGACGATGGTTTCGATGTTTTCCCGGCGTTCGCGGGCGGTGCCGAACATGGGGAGATCGCCGAGGCGGGCGAGGATGCGCCGGATTTCGGGTTGAAAGATGACGAGGGTGGCGAAGGCCATGAAGGCGGCGCCGGCACCGACGAGCCAGCGCAGGACGGACAGACCAAGGATGGCGGAGAGGGCAAAGACGAGGAAGAGGGAGACAAGGAATCCGACGACAACGGGGGCGGCCCGGGTGCCGCGGACGAAGCTCAGCGCGTAGTAGATGGCGGCAGAGAGGAGGAGGATCTCGACCACCCCGCGCCACGACTGCTGAAGGAGCTCCACCATCATGGGGAGGGGCGGCGGGCGAGGATGGCTTCCGCGACACGGACGGCCTGGACGGTCTCGGCGACATCGTGGGTGCGGACGACATGGACGCCGTGCCCGAGGGTCAGGCAGGTGGCGGCCAGACCGCCTGGGAGGCGTGCACCGGGGGGGGCATCCATGACTTTTGCGATGAAGGACTTTCGGGAGACGCCGAGGAGCATGGGGCGTTGGAAGTCTGTAAAGGCCGATGTTTGGGCCAGCAACTCCAAATTGTGTTGGAGGGACTTGCCGAAGCCGATGCCGACATCGAGGACGACCTGGTCCGGATGCACGCCGGCGGACTGGAGCCGGTCGAGAGTATGTCGGAAGAAGGACCGGATCACCTCGATGACATCGGCATAAAGGGGTTGATCCTGCATGGTTTTTGGTGAGCCCTGCATGTGCATGGCGACGTAGCCGGCACCGCTTCGGGCGATCAGTTCGGCCATGAGCGGGTTGTCGAGGGAGGCGCCGATGTCATTGACGATGGAGGCGCCGGCGTCGAGGGCGGCGCGGGCGACCTCGGGCTTGGAGGTGTCGATTGAGATGGGGACCGGCAGGGCAGCCGCGAGACGTTCGATGACGGGGAGGACACGTTGGAGTTCGGTGTCTGGGGGGACGGGGTCAGCGCCCGGCCGGGTGGATTCGCCTCCGACGTCGATCAGGTCGGCACCCTGGTGAACGAGGGCATGGGCATGGTGGACGGCGACCTGTGGATCGAGGAAGCAACCGCCATCGGAGAAGGAGTCTGGGGTGACATTGAGGACGCCCATGACGAGGGTGGGGCGTGGGAAGCGGTACTGGAGGTGTCGAGCGCGCCAGATCATGGGTGCATGGCCTCGCGGGTTCGGTCCTTGGAGGGGGGGGGAATAAAAAAAGAGGGGGCGGCAGAGCCGCCCCCTCAGGTAGGTGACAACCGATTCGATTCGGTCAGTTCCTGGTCCGCTGCGAACCTCAGGCGAGGCGGCGGCGGGCGAAGGCGAGACCGGTGAGGCCCGCGCCGAGCATCACGAGGGTCAGGCCACCGTCCGGAACGCCGGGCGGGCACCAGACGAGCATGTCCTGCTTGCGCTCACCATTCTGGGTGAGGTTAAGGGCATAGACGGGGAACATGCCGGTGGGGTCGTTGTTGACCGAGCCATCGTAGCCAGCGTCAAGGGCGTACTGAACGAACTTGTTGCTGCTGGGATCGGCGAGGATCCACTCGTCTTCGAAGTGCCAGACAGCGCGCTGGAAGGCCTGGGCATCGGCCACGACCGTCTTGTCGTAGAGCGCGGCCAGGTTGCCGGTCACGAGCTGGTGATAGAGGTAGGCGGTTGCGATGGAGATCGGGTCGCCGCCGAGCCCGTCATCACCGCCCAAGCCACCGTTCACCGCGCGGCTGACCGTGGCTCCACTGCCGTCCAGGCCCACGTTCTTGACGTAGTCGTAGGTGGCGCCGAGGGAGACGAACTCGTTCCGCTCGAGGCAGAACGTGATGATGGCGTTGTTGCGAACCCCGTAACCACCCGCCGCGACGTAGTCGGCGAGGAAGGGCGTTCCGCTGCCAGTGAATTCACCGATGCCGCCGGAACGGAGACCGCCGCCGATGGTGATGGTGGCGGCGGAGGCCGCCAGCGTGCTGGCCATGACGGCCGCCGCACTCAGAATCGCTACAGTGTACTTCATATGCTTACCTTGAATTGATGTTGCACCCACTCAGGACCCTTAGGAGCACTCCATGTGCCAGAATCCGGTCGCCGTTCGTGTTCACGATGGATGTGTGTTCACAACTATTTGAAGGTTATTGCCTTATGGATTCCGGCCATCCTTGGTTTGCGGGTTGGGCAGCATGTCGGCGAGAGCCTGCCGGGCGATTAGTGTAAGGGATTCCGACAGGGAATTTGCGTAGAGAACTGGCGCATATGCGTCAACCATCTGGTTATCAGATGGTTATGGTGAAAGTGCGGGGGTGTCATCCAATCCGACACCGGGTTTCATGGGGTGACGGAACAGCAGAAAGGCGCCAAGCCTTTGAGGCCTGGCGCCTTGAGGGGGCGCGGAAGGGTGGGATTGGGGGCCGTGTTTGGAAGGACTTACTGCGGTGGCAGGGCGGCGAGGCGCTGACGGGCATCGTTGGCGAAGGGGGCGGAGGGGGAGAGGGTGAGGGCGCGTTCGAGGGCGGCGCGGGCCTGGGGGGTATCGCGGAGACCGAGGTGGGCGAGGCCGAGGTGGTAGAAGAGTTCGGCATCCTGGGGGTGGGTGGGGGCGGCCTGGGAGAGGAGTTGAACCGCGTAGCGATGATCTCCGCGGCGGGCGACGACCTTGCCGAGGGCGGCGGCGAGGGTGTCGTCGCGGGGGAAGGCCTCGCGGGCCCGGACACCCCATTCGAAGGCTTTGGCGTCATCGGAGGGCGGTTGGGCGTGGAGGATGGCCATTTCGCGCATGGAGGGGGAGAAGGCGGGGAAGCGGCGGAGGAGACGTTCGTGGGTTGTGCGGGCCTCGTCGAAGCGACCTTGCTGGGCGGCTCGGAGGGCTTGGGCGAAGAGGGCGGGGCCGTGGGCGGCGTCCTGTTGGAGGGCCTGTTGGATTTGGGGATCGGCGGCCTGGGTCAGGGCATCGGGGTTGCGGGCCAGGTTGAGCACGGCGAGGAAGGTGGTGGCGGAGGCCTGGCGGGCAGGATCCGGGGGGGAGGCTGCGGCAGCGGATTGCATGGAGCGGGCGGCGTCGTCGAGGCGGCCCTGGCTGAAGTTGGCCCAGGCGAGGTCGTGGAGGATATCGGGGCGGCCGGGGAGGCGATTGGCGCTTTCCTGGAGGAGGGCGAAGGCGCGGGGTTGATCGCCCTGGAGGAATTCGAGGCGGCCGAGGAGGTGGGCGACTTCGGGGTCGGCCGGGGCGATTCCGCGGGCACGGCGGGCGAGTTCGAGGGCGGCGGCGGGATCGTTATGGCGGGAGAGGATGCGGATGGCCTGGGTGAGGAGGGGGACGGACTGGGGATTGACGGCGAGGGCGGCCTGAACGGCTTCGGCGGCTTTGGGGAGGTCACCGACGGTCTGGTAGGCGCTGGCGAGTCGGGAGAGGGTCAGGAGGTCCCGGGGGGCCTCCTGACGGCGTTGGATGAGGGCGGCGATGGTTGAGGCGTCAACGCGGGCGGGGTCCCAATCGAGGAGGGCGAGGTGTTGGCGGGCGATTTCCTGGCCCGGGAAGGGGGCGGGGGCGTCGGCGGCTTTACGGAGGGCGACCCGGGCGGGTTCCTCCTGTCCCATCATGTAGTGGGCCATGCCGAGGTGGTACTGGATTTCGGGGAGATCGGGGGCACGGGCGGCGGCTTCGGTGAGGAGTCGAAGGGCATCGGGGTAACGGCCGCGGCGGTACTCGATCCAGCCGAGGGTATCGGCGATGAGGGGGTCTTCGCGGGCAAGATCGCGGGCGCGGAGGGCGAGTTGGTAACCGCCTTCGAGGTCGTTGAAGTGTTCGGCGAGGAGGAAGGCCGAATTGTTGAGGGCGACGACGGAGTTGGGGCGTTGATCGAGGACGCGCTGGTAGGCGTCCCGGGCGGCGGGGAAATCGCCACGTTCGGTGGCGAGCATACCCTTCATGGTGAGGGCCTGGATATGATTGGGATCGCGGCGCAGGAGTTGTTCGAGTTCGGAGGCGGCCTCCGGCTGGCGCCCGGTCTGGATGTAGAGGCGGGCGAGGGACATGAAGGCCAGTTCGTTATCGGGATCGATCTGGAGGGCACGGCGGAGGGTGGATTCGGCGAGGGGGGCCTGGCCCTGGGCGAGGTGGACTTCGGCTTTGACGAGCCACATGAGGACCTGGTTGGGATTGAGATCGATCCGTTCCTGGACGCGGGCGAGGGCGCGGGGGAAATCGCCGGCGAGGGCATCGAGCTGGACGAGCTGCTCGACGGAGGCGAGGTCGTCGGGGTTGAGGCGGAGGGCCTGTTCGAAGGCCTGTCGGGCGGGTTCGGGTTTGGCCTGGGCGCGAAGGATGAGGCCGTGTTCGAGGGCGAGGCGGGGGTTTTGGGGAAAGCGATCGCGGGCGGCGCGGGCGGCGGTTTCGGCGTCGTCGAGGCGATTGGCGGAACGGAGGGCACGGACGAGCTGGAGGTGGGCGGGTTCGTAATCGGGGTTACGGCGGACGCTGTCGCGGAGGGCGGTGAGGGCGGCCTGGCTATTGCCGCGACTGATATCGAGATCGGCGAGGAGGAGGGTGGCGGCGGTGAAGTTGGGTCGGATCTGGAGGGCCCGTTCGAGGGCGGCGGCGGCGCGTTGGGGGTCGCGATTGGCGAGGTGAGCGAGGGCCATCTGGTAGTGGGCCTGTTCGGAATTGGGGGCGGCGGCGACGACCTTTTCGAGTTCGCGGATGGCCTGATCGGGGCGTTGCTGGGCGAGGCGGAGCTGGGCGAGGACCCGGAGGCCGGTGAGATCCACGGGGGATTGGCCGAGGGCGCGGGCGAGGGCGCGTTCGGCGTCCTCGAAGCGGCGGTCGCCGATGGCGACCTGGGCGCTGAGGATGAGGGCATGGACGCGTTCGGGGGCTTTGGCGTTGATTTCGGCGAGGACGGACCTGGCTTCCTCGGTACGACCGGCGGCGAGGAGGTAACGGGCCCAGCGTTCCCAGGCTGGGGCATACGGGGGTGTCAGGTCCTTGGCGGTGCGGAAGTGGGGTTCGGCCTCGGCGCCGCGGCGGTTAAGGACGAGGAAATTGCCGTAGGCGAGCTGGGCGACGGGGGATTGGGGATCGGATTGGAGGGCCTGGCGGAGGAGGGCTTCGCTGGCCTCGGCATCGCCGCGTCGGCGTTCGAGTTCGGCCTGGGCGACGGCGAAGAGGGGGTGATTCCCGGCGCGGGTGCGGAGATCGGCGAGCGTTTGCTCGGCGTGGGCGATATCGGGTGGGGACCAGGCTGCCTGGGCGAGGGCGAGGACGGCGGTTTCGTTGGTGGGGCTGAGGGCGAGGAGGTCCTGGACTTCGGAGAGGAAGCGGGTGCGGTTGGTGATCTGGGGCGGGGGGGTGAGGATGGCGACTAGGTGGGAGCGGACCTCGAGGTCCTCGGGGAAGGAGCGTCTGGCCCAGGCGAGGAGGGGGTAGGCCTGCTGGGGTTGGGCCTGTTCGAAGAGGATTTTGCCGAGACGTAGGTAAGCGAGGGCATTGGTGCGATCGAGTCGGACGACGTTCATGTACTCGAGCTTGGCGCGTTCGAACTCGCGTTTTTGGAAGTGCTGATCGGCGGCATTGAGGTGGCGTTCGAGGCGCTGGCGATCGGAGCAACCGGCGAGGGTGGCGGCGAGGGCGAGCAGGGCGAAGGGGAGGAGGGGAAGGGGGGATTTCACGGGCGTTGGAACCATGGCAAGTGGGCGGCGTTCGGGGGGAAGTGGGTGGTGCGATCAGTTCCCGGGGGTTACGGGAGATGGGTTGGGAGGGGCGTCCGGGGCTGGGGAGGCCTGTCGGAGTTCGCGGCGGCGGAGCCACCAGACCAGCAGGAGGAGCGGGACGAGGCTGAGGGCGAAGAAGTAGGGCCCGCCGCTGTGGTGGAGGGGCGAATGGATGATGCGGGGATCGACGTGGGCGGAGAGGAGGGTGATGACGCAGATGCGGACGGTATTGCGGGCGATGCCGAGCGGGATGATGAAGAGGGCGACGATGGCGCGGTGCCAGGGCTTGCGGAGGAGGAGGTAACCGCCGAGGAGGCTGGTGACGAAGAGGACGGTGGTGGAGCGGATGCCGCTGCATTCCTGGGCGACCTCGAACTGGAAGCCGGGGAGCCAGAACATGCGTTCGTCGCGGAAGTAGGTGACATGAGTGGCACGGAAGACGACTTCGACAGCCCAGGCGGAGCTGTTCTGGAGGCCCCATTCGATGGCCTCGACCATGAGGAAGGGGAAGGGGATGGTGAAGACGAGGAAACTGACGGCGAAGGCGTGGCGGCGCAGGACGCGGGTGCCGAGGAACCAGAAGGCGGCGGCCCAGACGGCGAGGACCCAGGCGAGCATCTGGGTGGCGAGCCAGGTGGAGGCGACCTGAATACCGCCGGCCCGTTCGGCAACGATGCCCCCGATTCCGGCGAGAAGGGCGCCGGCGCCGAGGAGGGCTGCAAGGGGCCGGTTGGGGGAGGGGATGTCATTGGCGGATTCCCGGCGTTGCTGCCAGACGAGCCAGGCGCAGATGAAGGGGATGGCGATGGCGTAGCCGTGCAGGGCGTCGCGGAGGGCATCCTGGAAGAGGGCGACCCAGGCGGAACCGAGGACGAGGGTGACGAGGAGGGTGAAGAACGCCCAGCGCCCGACGGCGGTTCTCAAGGGGGAACCGGGCTGGGCTGGCGGGCCCGGGACGACGGCGGCGGGGCCCGGTTCGGCGGGGGGCGCTGGGCTGGGGGCTGGGGGTGGGGTGGGAGGCATCGGGGAGGGTGGGGACTCCGCGGTGGCGATGGGGAGCGGCATGGAGGGTCGCGGTAGGGGGGCGACGTGGCCCGAGACCGATATCGGCAGAGGGTTCCGGTGGCTTAAGCCGATTCCCTAGGCGACCTTTCGAGGCGGCGCGGGAGGGAGGGGGGTTAGAGGGTCCAGCTCATGTTAAGTCCGACCTGGTGGCTGTCGGAGGAGAACTCGGTGCGGTCGGAGTTGTTGCGTCGGTAGGTGTAAAAGAGGGAGGCCCGGACACTGGGGAAGAGGCGGGCCCCGAGGGTGGCACCGGCGAAGACGGAATCGTCCTCCCGTTCGGTGGTGGAACCGAAGAGGGTGCTTTCGTAGCGGGTGAAGCGGTAGCCGCCATTGGCGGCGAGGGTCCAACGGTCGGTGAGGACCTGACTGACACCGCCCTGGAGGGTGGTGTTCTGGGTGAACTGGTCAGTGAAGTAGGAGGTGCTGACGTCATGGGCGACGCTGGCGGTGAGGGCGGTCCGGGTGAGGATCTGGTAGCGGAGGGAGGCGTTGGCGAGGGGGGAGACGGAGGTTGGGGCATCGGTATCGAGGAACTGGCGGAACTCGACGCCGCCGCCGACGGTGAAGGAGATCTTGTCGCCGAGTTCGCCGGAGACCCGGAGGTTGAGGCGTTCGTTGAGCATGTTGCTGCCCGGATCGAGGAGATCGTAACCGAGGCTGAAACCGGCGCCGACGCGGAGCTTGGGCCAGAAGGGGTAATCGTACCAGTTGTGGGACGTCCAGGTGAGGGAATCGGTGAAGGCGTCGGTGAAGCGGAGGTTCTGGTTGAGGGAGGTGTCGAAGACGCCGCGGGGGCCGCGATCCCAGGTGGCTCCGAGGCCGGTGGAGTGGGTATTCTGGTCGGTCTGGCGGGCGGTTTCGATGAGGGGATCCTCGGTGAGGGCGGAGGCGTGATTGAGGCGGAAGCGCCAGTTTTGCCAGGCGGCCCAACCATCGAGGGTGACCATGTGATTGACGGCGGTGTCGTAGGCATCAGCGCTGTAGAGGCGGATGCTGGGAGCGTAGCGGACGGTCCAGTGGTCCCCGGCGTAGAGGGTCAGGCCGGGGGTGATGCTGTGCTGCCAGGTGGCGCTTTCGCGTCCGGGACCGGACAGGATGCCGCTGCCATACACCACGCGGTAGGCAAGGCTGGGGCGGAGGTCGAAGGGGCCGACGGCGATGGGAGGGGTGGAGCCGAAGCTGCGGGCGGGCGGGGGGGCAGCGGGGAGGAGGGCGGTGCCGAAGCTGGAGGTGCCGAGGCCGGGTTGCTGGAACGGGCCGGTGGAGGCATCGGGGTCGGCCCAGGAGGGCGGGATGGGGGTGCCTTCAGGGATCCAGGGCGGCGGGGAGGTCCAATCCTGATAACCGGAGGCGGACGTTGGGGAGGGGCGGCGCGTGGCGGGATCCTGGGGAAGTCCGAACCCGTCGAGGCGGGGGGGGGTGGGAGTACCGGGCTGGTACCAGGGGCGGGGTTCGGCGGGGAGGATGGGGGTGGGGCCGGGATCGGGTTGGGAAAGGTCGGGGACGGGATCGGATGAGGGTTGGGCGTCGGCGGGGGCGGCGGGGGTGGTGGGAGGGGGGAGATCTGGGGATTCCTGGGCGACGGCGGCACCGGTCCAACCGAGGATGGCGGCGGCGAGTCCGGCGGGGAGGAAGCGGCCCAGGCGGGGGGTGGAGGTGCGAGGGTTGGGGTTCATGGGAGATCGATGGGGGACGTTAGCGACAACGCGGGGCGGGAGCCAAGCGCGGTGTAGGGAGGTGGCGGATCGGGCGGATCGGACGGATCGGACGGAGGGGGTGGCTCAGCGGCCGTAGTCGAGGCGGGCGGCGGCGTAGGCGAGGGCGACGAGTTCGCCGGCGACGCTTTTGAGGCCTTCGCTGAAGGCCCACCAGCGGTTGGGATCGTATTCGCGGTTGGGGACGGCGATCAGGCCGACCTGGATGGAAGGGCCGAGGGCTCGCTGGAAGCATAGGCCGCTGCGGCGGGCGTGGGTGCCGAGGGAGACGAGATTGATGCTGGAAAGCTCGATGCCGTGGTCGAGGCAGTAATCGCGGAAGCTGAGGGCGGAGGTGTAGGTGCGGTTGCGGTCGGCGGGCGGGGCCTCGACGGCGACGATGGCGTTGGTGGGGAGGCCGAGGTGGTGGAGGGTGGCGGCGGCGACGGCGGGGTAGGAGCCGTGTTCGAGGAGGCGACTGCCACGTTCGAGGGGGCCTCCGGTGGTGAAGATGCGTTCGTAGCGGCCCTGGCGGAACTCCTCGAAGGCGGCTTCGACAACGTAGTCGGGGACCCAACCTTCGACGACGAGGAAGCGGGCGTGGACGGGTTGATGGGGGGCGAGGAAGGGGTGGACCCAGTGGGCGAAGGCGAATCCGCAGACGGCGAGGGTGACGGCGAGGGCGGTGGCCGGGGGGAGCCAGCGACGACGGGGTCGGGTCCGCGGGGGAGAGGCTGGAGGGGGGATGGTCGGGGGAGCCGGGTCCATGGAGGACGGGCGGGGCGGTGGCTAGACCCCGTAGAAGGATCGGTACCAGGCGACGAAGCGGTCGATGCCTTCCTCGATGGGAGTGGCGGGCTTGAAGCCGACATCGCGGATGAGGTCATCGACGTCGGCCCAGGTGGCGGGGACATCGCCGGGCTGCATGGGGAGGAGTTGGGTTTGGGCTTTGCGGCCGAGGGCGCGTTCGATGCAGGCGACGAAGTGGCTGAGTTCGACGGGCTGATGATTGCCGATGTTGTACACGCGGTAGGGGGCGCGGCTGGTGCCCGGGTCGGGCTGGTTGGCGTTCCAGGCCGGGTTTGGGGTGGCCGGGCGGTCGGAGACGCGGATGACGCCCTCGACGATATCGTCGATGTAGGTGAAATCGCGGCGCATGCGGCCTTCGTTGAAGAGGGAGATGGGCTGACCTTCGAGGATGGCCTTGGTAAAGAGGAAGAGGGCCATGTCGGGGCGGCCCCAGGGGCCATAGACGGTGAAGAAGCGGAGGCCGGTGGTGGGGAGGGCGAAGAGGTGGCTGTAGGTATGGGCCATCAGCTCGTTGGCCTTTTTTGAGGCGGCGTAGAGGCTGAGGGGATGGTCCACGTTATGGTGGATGGAGAAGGGCATGGCGGCGTTGGCGCCGTACACCGAGCTGGAGGAGGCGTAGGTGAGGTGCTCGATGCGGTGATGACGGCAGGCTTCGAGGAGGTTGACGAAGCCGACGAGGTTGCTTTCGACGTAGGCGTGGGGGTTTTCGAGGGAATAGCGGACGCCGGCCTGGGCGGCGAGGTGGATGACGCGGCGGGGTTGGGCGGAGCGGAACAGGGCATCGAGGGCGGGGCGATCGGCGACATCGAGGCGGTGGAAGGCGAAGCCCGGGCGATCCTGGAGGCGGGCGAGGCGGGCCTCCTTGAGGCGGACGTCGTAGTAGGCGTTGAGGTTATCGAGTCCGACGACGGCATCGCCGCGATCGAGGAGGCGTTGGGCGACGTGGAAGCCGATGAAACCGGCGACACCGGTGACGAGGGTGCTCACGGGGGCGGGGTGGGGGTGGTGGGCGGGGGTGGGTCAGGCCTTCCAGACCTGGCCGGGTTCGGTGGGGACATTGGCCATGGCGTTGCGGGTATCGACGATGAGGGGGGCCCAGGCGGCGAGTTCGAGGTAATTGACGTTCTGGTGGGCGGTGCTGATGAGGACGCAGTCGAACTGGCTGACGGTGCCGCGGTCCCAGGAGACGCACTGGGTGCCGGCCCAGTGGGGATGTTCGCGGGTGGGTTTGATGACGGGGACGTAGCGGTCGAAGTAGGAGACTTCGGCGCCGCGGCTCTTGAGGTCGTCCATGAGGACGTAGCTGGGGGATTCGCGGTCGTCATCGACGTCGGCTTTGTAGGCGAGGCCGAGGACGAGGACTTTGGAGCCGTTGAGGGCTTTGCGGTGGGAATTGAGGGCGTTGATGACCTGCTGGACGACGAGCTGGGGCATGGCGGTGTTGATTTCGCCGGCGAGCTCGATGAAGCGTGTGGTCTGGCCGTATTCGCGGGCTTTCCAGGTCAGGTAGAAGGGATCGATGGGGATGCAGTGACCGCCGAGGCCGGGACCTGGGAAGAAGGGCATGAAGCCGAAGGGTTTGGTTTTGGCGGCGTGGATGACCTCCCAGATATCGATGCCCATGGCGCCGTAAACGACCTTGAGTTCGTTGACGAGGGCGATGTTGACGCTGCGGAAGATGTTTTCGAGGAGTTTGGTGGCTTCGGCGGCGCGGCAGGAGGAGACGGGGACGAGGGTGCGGATGGCCTTGCCGTAGAGGGCCTGGGCCTTGTCGAGGCAGGCCGGGGTGAGGCCGCCGATGACCTTGGGGATGTCGGCGACGCGGGACTGGGGATTGCCGGGGTCTTCGCGTTCCGGGGAGAAAGCGAGGTGGAAGTCGGTGCCGGCGCGGAGGCCGGAGCCCTTTTCGAGGATGGCGCGGAGGTGTTCGTCGGTGGTGCCGGGGAAGGTGGTGGATTCGAGGACGACGAGCTGGCCGCGGCGGAGGTGGAGGGCGATTTTCTCGCCGGTTTTGAGGATGTAGGAGATGTCGGGTTCGCGATTTTTGTTGAGGGGGGTGGGGACGCAAATGATCACGGCATCGACTTCACGGACGCGGGTGAAATCGGAGGAGGCATCGAAGCGGCCGGCCTGGATTTGTTCGGAGACGGCGGTATTGGGGATGTGATGGATGTAGGATTGTCCGGCCTTGAGGGAGGCGATCTTGGAGGTGTCGATATCCAGACCGAGGACCTTGGTGCCGGCCCGGGCGAACTGGAGGGAGAGGGGGAGGCCGACGTAGCCGAGACCGACGATGGCGATGGAGTTCATGGGGATGGTTGCTTGGGAAAGGGAGTGGGGGCCGGGATGCGGCGGGTCGTAGAGTTATCGGCAGGCCTTGGCGGATGCTTGAAGCGCGGAGCGCACCCAGTCCTGGTGATCGAGGTACCAGCGGACGGTCTCGCGCAGGCCGACATCAAAGGTATGGGCCGGCTTCCAGCCAAGCTCCTTTTCGATCCTGGAGCAGTCGATGGCATAGCGGCGGTCGTGTCCGGGGCGGTCCTTGACGAAGGCGATGAGGTTGCGGGAATGGCCGCCGAGGTCGGGGCGGAACTCGTCGATGAGGTCGCAGATGCGCTCGACGATGCGGAGGTTGGGCCATTCGTTCCGTCCGCCGACGGTGTAGGATTCGCCATTGCGCCCGTGTTGGAGGACGGTCCAGAGGGCGGAGGCGTGGTCGGCGACGTAGAGCCAGTCGCGGACGTACTGTCCGTCGCCGTACACCGGAATGGGGCGTCGTTCGAGGGCGGACTGGATGACGACGGGGATGAGTTTTTCCGGGAACTGGCGGGGGCCGTAATTATTGGAGCAGTGGGTGAGGACGGAGGGGAGGCCGTAGGTGCGGTGGTAGGCTCGGACGAGCAGATCGCTGGAGGCCTTGCTGGCGGAGTACGGGGAGTTGGGGGCGTAGGGGGAGGATTCGGTGAAGAACTGTCCGGGACCGAGACTGCCGTACACCTCGTCGGTGCTGACGTGGTGGAAGCGGGGGGAGGGGCCGGGGCGAGGGCGCAGTTGACCGGGGGCGGAGAGCCAGGCGTCGCGGCAGGCTTCGAGGAGGTGATAGGTGCCGAGGATGTTGGTGTGGATGAAGGCGTCGGGTCCGGCGATGGAACGGTCCACATGGCTCTCGGCGGCGAGGTGCAGGACGTGGTCGATGGCGTGATCGAGGATGACGCGGCGGACTTCGGTTTTTTCGCGGAGATCGACGGGTTCGAAGGTGTAACGGGGATCGCGATCGAGGCCATCGAGGTTTTCCGCGCGGCCGGCGTAGGTGAGACAGTCGAGGTTGACGAGGCGGGTGATTTCAGGCTGGCGGAGCAGGTGGCGGAGCAGGTGGCTGCCGATGAAGCCGGCGCCGCCTGTGACGAGGAGATTCATGAGGGTATGGGAAGGTGTGGCCTCGTGGAGTCTGGGCCGCCGGGCGATCCGATGGGGGATTACCGTTCCAAGGCGAGGGCGAGGGTGTGGTCCCAGGGGGGGAGACGGAGGCCGAAGGTGCGATGGAGTTTGGTGCAGTCGAGGACGGACCAGGCGGGCCGGCGGGCGGGGGTGGGGTATTCGGCGGAGGGGATGGGATCGACGGCGAGGCAGCGGCGCTCGGATTCGGGGAGGCGGGCGACGATGGCTTCGGCGAAGCCGTGCCAGGAGGTGTGGCTGGAACAGGCGAGGTGGTAGAGGCCGGAGAAGGCGTCCGGGTCCGGGCTGTTGGTGGCGGTGTGGAGGGCGAGGGCGGTGGCGTCGGCGATGGGGCGGCACCAGGTGGGGCTGCCGAACTGGTCATGGACGACGCGCAGGCGTTCCTGTTCCCGGGCGAGGCGTTGCAGGGTGAGGAGGAAGTTGCGACCGCGAAGTCCGTACACCCAGCAGAGCCGGAAGATCAGGTGGCGTCCGTTGGCGGCCTGGACGGCGAGGTCCCCGGCCAGTTTGGAATGGCCGTAGTGATTGACCGGGCCGGCGGGGTCGGATTCGGCGTACGGGCGGGTGGTGGTGCCGGGGAAGACGTAGTCGGTCGAGTAATGGACCAGCCAGGCGCCGCGTAGCCGGGCTTCCTCGGCGAGGAGGCCTGGGGCGATGGCATTGATGGCGGTGGCGCGGTCGAGGTCGGATTCGGCCTGGTCCACGGCGGTGTAGGCGGCGGCATTGATGATGGCGCCGGGTTGGGCGCGATCGAGCCAGTGGCGAATGGTATCGGGCCGGGCGAGGTCGATTTCCGGGAAGTCCACGGCGATCAGGTCGGTCCAGGGGGCGAGGCTGCGTTGGAGTTCCCAGCCGACTTGACCCTTGGCGCCGATGAGGAGGACGCGCATGCGAAGGTGGAATTTGGGGGACGAAGGTGGTGCGAGGGAAGGGTGGGCTTCCGGAGTCCGGCCTTCCGGGTCTGGGGAGGGGTTCGACTAGGGGCTTTGGGTGTGGCCGGGTGAGGGTTCGCGGCGGGCCTCGGAGAGGAGGCCTTCGAGGTAGGTGCGGTATTCGCAGAGGGGGAGGTGTTCGAGCAGGGAGGCGAGGGCGGGTTCGGGGAGGAAGCCGCGGCGGAAGGCGGCTTCCTCGGGGCAACCGATTTTGATGCCGGTGCGGCGTTCGATGGTTTGCACGTAGGCGCTGGCTTCGTGGAGGCTGGTGCTGGTGCCGGCATCGAGCCAGGCGAAGCCGCGGGCGAGGCGATGCACGCGCAGGCGTTGGCGATGGAGATAGGCGAGGTTGACGTCGGTGATTTCGAGTTCGCCGCGGGCGCTGGGGCGGAGGGCGCGGGCGATGGCGAGCACCTCGTTGTCGTAGAGGTAGAGGCCGGGGACGGCGTAGCTGCTGCGGGGGTGACGGGGTTTTTCCTCGATGGAGATGGCGCGGCCGTGGGGATCGAATTCGACGACGCCGTAGCGTTGGGGATCGTGGACGTGGTACCCGAAGATCGTGGCGCCGTCGCGGAATTCGGCGAAGGCACGTTGGAAGGTGTCGCCGCCGTAGAAGATGTTATCGCCGAGGATGAGGGCGACGGGGTCGTTGCCGACGAAGGAGGCGGCGATGAGGAAGGCCTGGGCGATGCCTTCGGGGCGGGGTTGTTCGCGGTACTCGATGGAGAGGCCGAGACGGGAGCCATTGCCGAGGAGTTGCTGAAAGCGGGGGAGGTCGGCGGGAGTGGAGATGAGGCAGATGTCGCGGATGCCGCCGTCGATGAGGGTGGTGAGCGGGTAGTACACCATGGGTTTGTCGTACACCGGCTGGAGTTGTTTGCTGGCGACGAGGGTGAGCGGGTAGAGGCGGGAGCCGGCGCCACCGGCGAGGAGGATGCCTTTCATGGGGGATCAGACGAGGCGGCGGTCGAAGAGGGTTTGGAGGGCTTCGCGATGGGTTTCGCAGGAGACCAGGTTGCGGGCGCCGGCGAGGCGGCGGGGGCCGTAGAGGAAGCGTTCGAGCCAGCCTTTGCGGTTGAGGCGTCGGAGGATGCCGCCATGGCCGAGGAAGGAGCTGATATAGCCGTGGCGGCGTTTTTCGCAGAACTCGACCCACTGGGCTTCGACAAGGGCATCATTGGCGAGGTTGGCGGAGCGCGCGGCCAGGGTTTCCAGGAAGGCGCGGGCCTGGTCCCCGGGCATGCGACGGGCGCCGGGGACGGGGTCGGACTGGGTGAAGGGGAGGAGGTCCATGGTGGACGGGCCCTGGTCGGGGATGGCGAGGCGGACGACGACGCCCTGGTGGAAGGATTTGAGGGGGCGGTAGAGGGCTTCATCCATGACGAGGGCGCCCTGGCCATAGACAATGTGGCCGTCCTGGTAGAGTTCGTGTCCGCCGAGCATGTGGGGGTGCTGGACGATGACGGCGTTGGCGCCCATTTCGACCATGAAGCGGCAGGTGTCGCGGATGCGGGGGGTGGGGGCATGGAACTCGGCCGAGCCGTGGACGAGGACGATGAGGTAATCGAAGTCGGCGCGGTGCTCGCGGACGTTGCGGACGAAGTCGATGAGGTCGATGGGATTGGCGCCCCAGGAGTCGCGTCCGGCGATGGAGAACTCGTGTTCGGCGACGGCGAGGAGGCCGATGCGTTTCGAGCCTGCCTGGCGGATCAGGATGCGGCGGGCGGCCTGACGATTTTCGCCGGCGCCGACGGTGTGGATGCCGGCGCGGGCGCAGGCTTCGAGGGTGC
This sequence comes from Verrucomicrobiia bacterium, assembly GCA_019634625.1. Taxonomy (NCBI): domain Bacteria; kingdom Pseudomonadati; phylum Verrucomicrobiota; class Verrucomicrobiia; species Verrucomicrobiia bacterium. The sequence continues at coordinate 202,946 of JAHCBA010000004.1, read as the reverse complement.
TTTTCAGGCCGGCGGCGCCGTGGTCGAGGATGTGATTATTGGCGAGGCAGAGGGTGTCGATGTGACCGGCGCGGATGGCCTCGATGCAGGCGGGGGGGGCGCCGAAGGTGGGGCCGGTTTTGAGGATCGGGGAGGGGGCTTCGATGAGGGGGCATTCGAGGTTGGCGACGACGAGGTCGGCCTGTTTGAACTCGGGGAGGAGATCATGGAAGAGGCTGTCGGCGTCGGCGCGGAGGAAGAAGGGGAGGTTGCCCTCGATGGGGCAGATATCAGCGGCGATCAGGACGGTGGTCATCGGGGGGAGTAGGGGGGAGGTGAGGCGTGGCGGTCCCACATGGAGCGGACGAAGGGTTCCCAGGCGTTGCCCTGGTGGGTGTGGCGGGCGCGGTCATCGAGGTTGAACCCCGGGTGATGCCTCATGATTTCGAGGCGGTGATCGCGGTCGTTGGGATCGGTCATCCATCGGTCCACGTAGTCGAAGAAGGCGGGGTGATCCCAGGCTTGTTCCGCGCGGAGGAGACGGAGGGTGAGGGCCTGTCCGACCCAGGAACTGCTGGTATTGGCGCGGCGATAGGCTTCGCTTTGGCGCTGTTGGGCGGTCCATTGGGAGGGGTGAAGATGCTCGTAGGGACCCCAGTGGGGGCGTTCGGCGGTGCCGGAGGCGCGTTGGATGCCGGAGTGGCCGGCGAAGAGGGCACGGGCGCCGGTCCAGCCTTCGCCGTAGAGGGTCTGGTTATCCTCGCCGAACTCGACCTTGGGGAAGGTGCGGGAGGGGGCGGCCATTTCGGGGTCCCCGAGCAGGAGCCCGGCCAGGACGATGGGAAACTTCCGGCCGCTGCCGTGTCCTCCCCAGCCGGGCCAGCCGCGGTGGCCGTTGCGGACGAGGCCCCAGTAATCGATGCCGACCTGGACCATGCGGATCATGAGCTGCTCCTTTTTCGCGGGGTCGAGATCGAGCATGAGGAGGAGGCCACCCATGGACTGGGCCTGCCCGACCCATTGGCCGTAGTGCGGCATGTTCTCCATGGGTTGATCGAAGCCAAAGAAGCAGGTGTTGATCCAGGGGCGCTCGAAGACCCGGAGCCAGACATCGAGGTCGGGGGTTTCCGGCGGGGGCGGCAGGCGTGGAAGAAGGTCGCGGCGCAGGTTGCGGCCGAGATAGATCCTCGCTTCTGAGTCGCCGTAGGAGGGGCGGAAGGCGTCGGCAGGCTGGGCTTGGGCGAGGCAGGTGAGGACGGCGGCGACGCGGATGGGGCTGTTGTCGTGGTGTTCGCGGGAGCCGCGACCGCCGTGGTAGGGGAAGTTGGGTTCTTCACCGACCTTGAAGCTGATGGTGGAGACGAGGCGATCGCCGGGCTGGAGACGGATGGGAGGGACGGCGAGGAGGTCGGGTTTGAAATAGTTCCGGACACCGCTGTCGTAGGCGACTTCGGGTCGGGCAGGAGGATTGCGCATCGAGCCGTTCCGGACCCAGGTGGCATTTCGGACGCGGGCTTTCTCGCGGGTGCCGAGTTCGGATTCGGGGACCTCGGGGCCGACGAGGGTCCTGGGGTCGAGGGCAACGACGGTGACGGGGCCAACGACGTAGAAGTCGCCGTTGATGAAGCGTCCGACGGGAACATCGCGATCGAAGGTCCAGGTGATGCCGTGCTGGGAGACGGAGCGTTGGGGGGTGGTGGGGGCGGGGCCGTGGGGGAGCGCGGCGGGTGCAGTGAGGGCGCTGAGGAAGAGAATCGCGAGAGTGGGGAGGGGGCGCATTTTTCCTGGGGGGTTGGGGGTATCGTACTCGTACTCGTACTCGTACTCGATGGCGATTTGAATGAGCGGGAAGGAGGTGGGTGCTTTGGGGTGTCGAGGACGAGTACCGCCCTACGGGCTGAGTACGAGGATTGAGGGGGGAGCAAGGGGTTGAGGACTCGCGGAGCTCGTCCCTCCGATTCGCTGGTTTCTAACCGATAACCAGGGAATGCGCCGGGCCCAAAGGGGACGCTCGAAAGGGTGCGCCTGTGGGTTCGAGGGACGGGATCTGCGACCCCTGGCGGGGTCGTGAGCAAGGTGGGACTTCTGACCGGGGGTCGAACCCGCGGAGCCGGGCTCGACCCCCGGCTAATCTCTGGAAACCCTGCGGGTTTCTGGGACCCCATCGAGGGTGCTGGAAGGGGTGCGCCTGTGGGTTCGAGGACGAGTACGAGTACGGTGATGGTGGGGAAAAGGGGTGGTTGAGTGTTGGGATCGTGCTCGTGCGCGATGGCGTCACGGGGCGGCGGGCTTTGGGGGGAAGAGGAGGGATTTCCAGCCGCGGGCGCGTCCCCGGCGCCAGGCGAGGAGGATCTGCTGGCGGGAGGCGGGAAGGATCAGGAGGACGGCGACGGAACCGGTCAGGGCGGCGGCGATGCCGAGGAGGAGCATGACGGGCATGGGCCAGGGTTGGTGTTCGAGGGCAAGGTGAAGGGCGCCAGCGGCGGCAATGATGAGGAGGACGAGACCCGACGGGACAAGGGAGGTGGCGAGGGGGACGCCGTCGCGGCGGGAGAGGCGGCGGAAGGCGACCCAGCAGGCGACGAATTCGCCGAGGAGCCCGACAGCGGCGATCATCCAGACGGGGTCGCGAAGGAAACCGATGGCGAGGGCGGGGAGGAGGGCGACGCCGCCGGAGAGATTGGAATAGAGTTCGTTGACGGAGTCGCCCTTGGCGATGGCAGCGATGGCCGTGGCGCGGCGGACGTTGCGGAGGGCATTGGCGGCGGCGAGCCAGGCGAGGAGGAGTCCGGCGCCGGCGTATTTGGAGCCGAAGGCGAACTGCATCAGGGGTTCGGCGGCGACGATGAGGCCCATGGCGTAGGCGGCGGAGAAGGCGCTCATGAAGGCGAGGATGAGGCGGTACCGGCGTTCGAAGACGGCGGGGTCATCCTGGGCCTTGGCGAGGACGGGAAGCATGACCGAGGCGAAGACGCGGCTGAAGAGGAGGATGGGGGCGAGGGCGAGCGAGGCGGCGGCGGCGAAGGCGGCGAGTTCCTCCATGGGATAGAAGGTGGCGACGACGAACTGGTCGCCACGCATGACGGCGAACATGAGGAAGCCGTTGAGGATGAGGGGCCAGCCGAAGCGGAGCATGCGGGTGACGTATTCGCGGTGGAACAGCCAGCGGTAGGGGCGTTCGGCGAAGAGGAAGGACCCGGTCCAGCTAAGGAGGGCCTTGAGGACGAGGAGAAGAAGGACGGAACGGTAATCGCCGAGCCAGACGGCGACGGGCCAGGCGAGAGCGGTGATGACCAGTTGGGGGCCGGCTTCGATCCAGGTGGCGGGTCCGAAGCGCATGGTCCGTTCGAAGCGGCGGACATCGAGGTGCCCGAAGCCGTGGAGGAGGGGGATGAGGGCGAGGGCCAGGAGGGCGGTGGCGTGCTCGCGGATGCCGAAGAGGTGGGCGATGGGCCATGCGAGGGCGGCGATGAGGGCGCAACTGGCGAGGGCGGCGACGCCATGAAGGAAGTGGGCGGCGGCGAGGAATTCGGGTTCGTTGCCCTCCTTGTCCCGGACGAGGAAACGGGCGATGCCCATTTTGGCGGAGACCTCGAGGAGGGTGATCACCATGGCGAACGTCGCCGCGATCCCGAAGTCCGCCTTGGGGAGGGCCCGGGCGAGGATCATGTTGCGGATGAAGGACGCGGCGAAGCCGAGGCCTTCGCCGAGGGCGACGACGGCGGAGCCTTTCAGGGCCGAGCGTTTGATTCCCATGGGGGGAAGGTCAGGTGTGGGAGAGGCGTTGCGGAATCGGGTGTCCGAGGGCGGGACGGGTCGGCTTCAGGGAAGGCGGACGGGCGGGGTCATCCGGCGGAACTTTTCGATTCCGGTTGGGACGGGGATTCCGGTGCGTTTGAGGGAGACGGCTGGTCGGGGGTGGGGGCCGGGAGTTGAGGGGAAGGGGCAGGTGCGCGCCTGGCGGCGAGGGCGACGATCTGGGAGCCGAAGAACTCCTGGAAGAGTCCGAAGGTCACGGCGTTGAGGGCGATGTAGCGGCGTCCGGTGATGAGCATGCGGTGCCGTTCCACGGTGAAGCCGGCCTCCTCCAGCATGCGGTAGCAGGAGCGGCGGGTGAAGAAGCGGAGATGGGTGCGGTCCATGATGCCCGCCTCGCGGTATTCCCACTCGCCGCGAACGATGACATCGCGGAGGACGCGCCAATGGCGGACGTTGGGGACGCTGCAGATGAAGCGGCCGTCGTGCTTGAGCCAGCCGGGGATGCGGGCGACGACGGAGTAGGGGTTCTTGAGGTGTTCGAGGATGTCGCCGCAGAGGACGTAGTCGAAGTGCTGTCCGTAGGGGAGGGACATTTCCTCGATGTCGCCGCAATGGACCCTGGCGTAATGCCGGGAGGCTTCTTCGGCGGCGGTCGGGAAGATCTCGACGCCGATCATTTCGGAGGCCTTGCCGGTCTCCATGAGTTTGCGTCCGACGGCCCCGGAGCCGCATCCGAGGTCGAGGATGACATGGGGGCCGGGTTTGATGAGGGCGACGATGGAGGGGCGGTCGCGGTTGTAATAGATGGCCGCGGCGGTGTTGTGGGCGTCGTTGATCATGGGGAGGAGGGATGGGAAGGGGGTGCGGGGATCGGGTGGGCTGGCGCGTCGGGTTGGGTGCTGAGCAGGGTACGGAAGCGATCGGCCTGGGCGGCGAGTCTGGAGGGGGAAAGTTCCCACCAGCGGGAGGCGAGGAGTTCCTCGATGACGGGTTTCGGGTAGCGGTAACCGATCACGCGGGCGGGGAAACCGCTGACGATGGCGTAAGGGGGGACGTTGGTATAGACGACGGAGCCGGCGGTGACGATGGCGCCTTCGCCGATCCGTTCGGCGGGGGGGAGGAGGATGGCCTGGTGACCGAGCCAGGCGCCGTGGCCGATGACGAGGCGGCCCCACGACACGAGGTCCGACTTGACGATGCCGGCGGCGGGGTTGTCAAAGAAGCCGCTGGTGGACTTGGTGTAGATGGTGTGGTTGCGGGTGAAGGTGCGGACGGTTGAGGCGACGGAGACGTAGCGGCCGAAGGCGGTACCGACGTGAAAGACCTTGGGGTGGAGGCGGCAGGGGCCGGCCGTGTGGAGGCCGACCTCGACGCGATGAAAGCGGCGGAAGATTTCGCGGAGGGTGAGGGAACGGGCGGGGCCACCCTCGAGGGTGAGAGCGAGTTGGCGCAGGGCGCCGCGGATGGATTCGACGCCCAGGCGCGGGTAGAGCCGGAGGGCGAGGCTGGAGAAGACGGGGGTTTTCCTTCCTTCGTTCACGGGGAGGGGGGCAGGGGCTGGGAGGGAGGCGGGAGGCGGGAAGGGGCAAGCGCGGGGCCTCAGCGGAGCGGGCCGCCTTCGAGGGGGACGCGGAACTCGTCGATGGAGCGACCGAGTTCGGCGAGGCTTTTGTTCCACCATTTCGATTCCAGGAGTTCCGCGATCCTGGGTTTGGAGAAGCGGAACTTGACCACGCGGGCGGGGTTGCCGGTGACGATGGCGTAGGGAGGGACGCAGGACTGGACGACGGAGCCGGCACCGATGACGGCGCCGTCACCCACTTCGCGAACGGAGGGGAGGATGATGACGTTGTGCCCCATGAAGACGTCGTTGCCGATGCGGAGACCGGCGGGGGTGCCGGCGCCGGGAGCGGCGGGGGAGTCGTCGAGGGCTTCGTCGCCGTAGAGGTCGTGGAGGAGTCGGGAGTTCCAAGGGCGATCGTGGGACAGGGCGCGAACCGTGTAATAGATCGAGCAGTAGCGGCCGACGGTCGTGCCGGGGAGAAGATTGCCGGGAGGGACGTGGCAGGGGCCGACGGTGTAGAGGCCGACGTCCACGCCGTGGAAGGTGCGGAAGAGGTCGCGGATGGTCCGGGAGAAGGCGCCGCCGCGCTCGGCGCGAAGGACGAGGCTTCTAAGGGAGGAGCGGACGATGCCGTTGCGGGTCATCCCGTAGAGGGCGGGGACGAGACGGGCGCAGAGGGCGGAGCGATGACCTTCGGTGGGGAGGGGATCGGGAGGCATGGGTGAAGGATGAGGGGCAGTGCTGGGCGGACTCGCGGGGCTCGTCCCTCCGGGAACAGGGGACCGGCGGCGGGGTGGGTGGATTGGAGAGGGATGAGGGGGCAGTGGTGGGTGGACTCGCGGAGCTCGTCCCTCCGGGAAGAGGGGGTCGGCGGCGGGGTGGATTGAATGGAGAAGGACGAGGGGGCAGTGGTGGGTGGACTCGCGGAGCTCGTCCCTCCGGGAAGAGGTTCCTCCGGGGAGAGGGTGGCTGGCGGCGGGGCGGGTTACTGGGACTGTTTGGAGGCGACGAAGCGGGCGATGTTTTCGAGGTTGCCGAAGTTGTCCTCGCCGAGTTCGCCATCGCCGATGCGGACACCGAAGCGTTCCTCGAGGAAAGTGATGAGGCGCAGGGTGCCGAGGGAGTCGAGGGTGCCGTTGGTCATGAGGGGTTCCTGGGGGTCGAGGGACGGGCGTCCGTCGGTCAGGATCTCATGGACGATGAACTGTTCGATTTCGCTTTGGATGTTCATGGGAAGGGACGTTTACGGGAATCGGGATGCACGGGGGGAGATACGATTCGGGATGCTCGATTCGTCATTCGCGATTCCCCCCGGGATCAGGGGCGGGTTGGAGGAACGGCAGGCCGTTGGGTGGCGACGGCGTTGAGGGCGGTGCGATCCACCTTGCCGGTGGAGGTCTTGGGGAGCTGGGCACAGATCTCGATGCGTTCGGGGACCATGTATTTCGGCACGTGGGTGGAACAGAAGGATTCGAGTTCCCTGCCGGTGAGGGTGGAGCCGTCGGCGAGGACCACGTAGGCGCGGAGTCGGTTGCCGAGGAGGTCGTCGGGGATGGCGATGACGGCGGCCTCCTTGACCTGGTCATGGCGGTAGAGGGCGGTTTCGATTTCGCCGAGTTCGATGCGGTAGCCGCGGCACTTGACCATGTGATCGCGGCGTCCGACGTAGAGCCAGTTCTGGCGGTCGGGGGCGAGGGTGACGATATCGCCGGTGCGGTAGGCGGGGTCGGGGTAGAGGGATTGGAGGGGGCTCTGGACGAAGGAGCGGGCGGTCTTTTCGGGGTCGCCCCAGTAGCCTTGGGCGACGCAGGAGCCGCGGGCCCAGAGTTCGCCTTCGATGCCGGGCTCGACGATGCGGTGTCCGTGGTCATCGAGGGCGAAGACCTCGACATTTTCGCAGGCGCGCCCGATGGGGACGGGGGCATCGCCGCGTTCGGGGGCGACGTCGTCGGGGGCGACGCGGTAGTAGGTGCAGACGTTGGTTTCGGTGGGGCCGTAGAGGTTGTAGAAGGCGGCGTGGGGGAGGGTCTGGACGAGGCGGCGGAGGTACTTCATGGGGAAGACCTCGCCGGCGAAGAGGACGCAGCGGAGACGGGAGAGGTCGTGTTTGGCCATGCTGCCGTAGTTGAGCATGAGGGAGAGGATGGAGGGGACGAGGTAGGTGATGGTGACCCGTTCGTCCTGGAGGAGGGCGACCAGTTTGACCGGCAGGGCGGCGAGGTGTTCGCCGACGAGGATGATGGTGCCGCCGGCCTGGAGGGTGGCGTAGAGGTCGAAGGTGGAGAGGTCGAAGTGGAGGGGGGCCTGGCTGGTGACCCGGTCCTCGTGGGTCATGGCGAAGGTCGTCTGGCACCAATTGAGGAACGTGAAGATCGTGCGGTGGGAGATCATGACGCCCTTGGGGGCGCCGGTGGAACCCGAGGTGTAGAGGATGTAGGCGAGATCGGTTTCGATGGCCGGGTACTCCTCGACCGCCGCGTCATCGAGGGACTGGAGCGACTCCCAGGACACGACGTCCCAGTCGGGCGGGGCAACTGTGGCGGCGGGGTCGGACGGGCTGGTGAGGAGGGCGAGCCGGGTGGGGGCACCTTCGGCGGCGAGGTCGGGGAGGGCGGCGAGTTTGGAAGGGGCGGTGAGGAGGGCTTTGAGGCCGCAGTCGCGGGCGATGTAGGCGAGGCGGCGGGCGGGGGCGTTGGGGTCGAGGGGGACATAGACGGCTCCGGCCTTGAGGATGCCGAAGACCGAGATGACGGAGGCGAAGGATTTGTGGACGTAGATGCCGACGCGGTCGCCGCGCTGGATGCCGCGGTCGCGGAGGGCGCGGGCGACGCGGTTGGTGAGGCGGTCGAGTTCGGAGTAGGTGAGGCCCTGGCCGTCGATGCGGACGGCATCGCGATCGGGATGACGGGCGGCGCTACGGGTGAGCAGGTGGGAGAGGAGGCAGTCCATGGGAGGGCGGCTGACGTTGGAGAAGGATTTCGGCGATATCGAGGACGGCCATGCCTTCGGCGGGGCCGCCGCGGGCGACGGCGTCGGACATCATGTTGAGGCAGAAGGGGCAGGCGGTGGCGAGGGTTTTGGCGCCGGTGGCGGCGGCCTCGGCGGCGCGGAGGGTGGAGACGCGCTGGGCGGGGGGGTCATCGAACCACATGCGTCCGCCGCCGGCGCCGCAGCAGAAGGTTTTGGAGCCGCAGCGGGGCATTTCCCGGAGCGGCTGGGAGGGGGCTTGGAGGACGGTCCGCTGGGCTTCGGTTTCGCCGTTGACGCGGGCGAGGTAGCAGGGGTCGTGGAGGGTGACGGGGTCGGAGGATGGGGTGTCGCCCGGGGAGAGGCGTCCGGACTGGAGCAGTTCGGCGAGGAGCTGGGAATGGTGGTGGACGTGGTAGGTGCCCTCGAACTGGGGGTATTCGTTCTTGAGCGTATTGAGGCAGTGGGGGCAGGAGGTGATGATTTTCTTCACCTGATGGCGGTTCAGGGTTTCGACATTCCCGCGGGCGAGGAACTGGAAGAGGAATTCGTCGCCGAGGCGCCGGGCTGAATCCCCGGTGCAGCGTTCCTGTTTGCCGAGGACGGCGAACGAGACACCGGCCCGCTGGAGGAGCTGGACGAGGGCGCGGGCGACTTTCTGGGAACGGGGATCGAAGGCGGCGGCGCAGCCGATCCAGAGGAGGTAGTCGGCGTTGGGGTGGGATTCGACGGTGGGGACGGAGAGGCCGGCGGCCCAGGCCATGCGATCGGACTCGGGGCGGCCGTAGGGATTGAACTGGCGCCAGGTGACCGAGAGGGCTTTGGCCGGGGGCCCGGCGATCTGGCCTTCACCGACGAGGTTGCGGCGGAGGTCGCCGATCAGATCGACGTGGCCGATGAGGACGGGGCATTCGTGGACGCAGGCCTGGCACATGGTGCAGGCCCAGAGGGTATCGGGGCGGATGACGCCGCCATGGAGCGGGCTGGCGTTGGGGGCGGCCATGGCGGCGCGAAGATCCACGACGACGGCCTTGGGGGAGAGGGGTTTTCCGGTGGCCCAGGCGGGGCAGGCATCCTCGCAGCGGCCGCATTCCATGCAGGCATCGAGGCTGAGGAGTTGCTGGCGGTTGAAATCGGTGATCTGGGCGACGCCGGTCTGGCCGCTGGCCTCGACCTCCTCGATGGAGATGGGGGCGAGGGCGCCGGGATGGCGTTCGGGCCGGAGGGCGAGGTTGAGGGGGCCGGTGAGGACGTGGAGGAAGCGGGTGACGGGCCAGGCGACGAAGAGGCCGGCGACGAGCAAGGTATGGATCCACCACATCCAGAGGTGCCAGGTGCGGGAGGTTTCGAGGTCGAGGCCGCGGAGGAGGGTGAGATCGATGAGATGGCCGATGACGGACCAGCGGGCGATGGCGGGTTCGACTTCGGTGTAGCGGAGACGGAGGGCCTCGAGGAGGAAGCCGGTGATGCCGAGGGCAAGGAGGATGGCGAGGACGAGCCAATCGCTGCGCTGGTGGCCGAGACTGGCGGGGCGGATGGCCCAGCGACGGTAGAGGGCGAGGAGACAGCCGACGCAGAGCGCCACGCCGAAGACGTCCATGGTCAGCTCGTAGAGCAGGTAGTAGGTGCCCTGGTGGAAGTTGACCGGGCCCTGATCGGCGATGGCGAGGAGGGTGGTGCCGATGGTGAGGACGACGAAGCCGCTGAAGAGGAGGATATGGAGGACGGCCCCGAGGGATTTGCGATGGACGCGTTTCTGGGCGGCGGCATAGACGGCGAGGCGGCGGATCCAGACGCGCCAGTCGCGTTCGAAGCCGCCCGGGCGTCCCTGCCACCACAGCCGGGCCCGCCAGGCGACGCGCCAGGCAAGGAAGCCCATGCTGGCCAGCATCAGGGCGTAGAATGCGAGGCGCATCCACGGCGAGATGTTGCCGAAGACCTCGCGGGTCGGTACGGCGTTGGCGAGGAAGGCATCCATGGGGCGGGTTTGGGGGCTCGACGGGAACCGATCTGAATGGGGGAGGCCGCCTGCGGGCGACTAACGGGGGCCGAGGCGGGCGAGCAGGTCGGGAACGATCTGGTGGAGGTCGCCGACCAGGCCGTAGGTGGCCACCTGGAAGATGGGGGCTTCGGGATCGCGGTTGATGGCGACGATGACGCGGGAGTCCTGCATGCCGGCGACGTGCTGGATGGCGCCGGAGATGCCGATGGCGAAATAGAGTTCGGGGGCGACGACCTTGCCCGTCTGTCCGACCTGCCAGTCGTTCGGGGCCATGCCGCCGTCCACGGCACCGCGGGTGGCACCGACCGCGCCGCCAAGGGCGTCGGCGAGGCCGCCGATCAAGCGATCGAAGGCGGCGGCATCACCGAGGGGCCGACCGCCGCTGACAACGACGCGGGCCTCGGTGAGGTCGGGGCGGCCGGAGGCGGGTTGGGAGCGGGAGACGAACCGGGTGCCGGAGGGAAGGGAACCGGCATCGACCGGGAGGGGTTCGACGGGGGAGGGAGAGGCGGAGGGATCGGGGGTTGGGATTGGGAAGGCGGTGCCGCGGGCGGTGAGGACGAGGCGGTCCCCGGTCACGCGGACGGTGGCGCGCTGGCTGCCGGCGCTGAGGGGGCGATGGAACACCGGGCCGTCGTCGCGGGATTCGAAGGCCATGACGTCGGTGAGCATGGGGGCGTCGAGGAGGGCGGCGACGCGGGGGAGGACATCCTTGGAGAAGGTGGAGGTGGTGCCGAGCAGGTGGGTGGTGGTCCAGGAGGAAGCGGCCTGGGCGACCACGGCGGCGTACCGATCGGCGAGGGGTTCCTGGAGGGCGGGGTGATCGGCGGTGAGAATCCGCGAGGCGCCATAGGAACGCAGGGCGGCGGCGACGTCGGTGATCTGGGAACCGAGGACCAGCAAGGCGTATTCGCCGCCGAGGGCGCGGGCGAGGGAGACCGCGTGCAGGGAGGCGGCGCGGGGCTGGCGTCCGTCGTGTTCGATGAGGATGAGGCTTCGGGTCATGGGGCGGCGGGGGAGGGGATCAGGCATCAAGGACGCGGTCGTGGTCGCGGAGGCGTTGGAGGAGGTCCTCGACGGATTCGAGGCGGATGCCGGCGGAGCGGCGGGCGGTGGGGCGGACATCGAGTACGGTGGTGCGGGGTTCGGCGGCGACGCCGAGGTCCGCGAGGGCGAGGGTATCGATCGGGCGGCGGCGGGCCTTCATGAGGCCTGGGAGGGAGACGTAGCGGGGTTCGTTGAGGCGGAGGTCGGTGGTGACGACGGCGGGCAGGCGGACGGCGATGACTTCGAGGCCGCGGTCGGTTTCGCGGGTGCAGACCGCTTCGCCGGCGGCGGGGGGGAATTCGATCTTCGAAGCGAAGGTTGCCTGGGGCCAGCCGAGATGGGCGGCGAGCATGGGGCCGACCTGGCTGGCGTCGTCATCGACGGCCTGTTTGCCCATGAGGACGAGGTCGGGTTGTTCGCGGCGGACGACGGCGGCGAGGAGGTGGGCGACGGTGGAGGGGTCGAGGTCGCGGGAATCATCGATGCGGAGGGCGCGATCCACGCCCATGGCGAGGACGGTGCGGAGTTGTTCCTCGGCGGCGGCGGGGGCGATGGTGACGGCAGCGATTTCGGTGGCCTCGGCGCGTTCGCGGATGCGGAGGGCCTCCTCGACGGCGATTTCGTCGAAGTAATTGACGATCCATTGGGCGGCGCCGGCGCTGGCGGGGTCGGGGACGCGTTTGAAGGGGACGAGGATCTTCATGGGGAAGGGGAGGGGGGTGAGGGATCAGGGGGCGGGCGGCCTCGCGGAGCTCGGCCCTCCGGAGGGATGGGGGTGGGGTTGGAACATCAGAGGCCGAGGAGGGAGGCGACGAGGTTCTTCTGGATTTCGCTGGTGCCGGAGTAGAGGCGGCTGCCGATGGCGTCGCGGAGTTCGCGTTCGATTTCGGCCTCGACGGTATAGCCATAGCCGCCGTGGATCTGGATGGCGTCCTCGCAGGATTTCACCCAGCAGTCGGAGATGTGGAGTTTGGCGAGGGCGGCCTCGAGGAAGCCGGCCTTGCCCTGGGAGCGGACCCAGGCGCCGTGGTAGAGGAGGTGGCGGGCGGTTTCGAGGCGGAGTTTCATGTCCACGATGCGGCCGGAGACATGCTGGAATTTGCCGATGGGCTGACCGGATTGCTTCCGGGTGCGGGCGTGGCGGATGGAGAGTTCGAGGAGGCGCTGCATGGAGCCGACGGCATTGGCGAGGATGCAGCCGCGTTCCCAGGTCATGGAGCGGGTGAAGAGGTGGGCGCCTCCGAACTCGTCGCCGAGGCGGTTTTCGGCGGGGACGGGGCAGTCCTGGAAGAAGACCTCGGACATGGGGGAGGTACGGAGGCCCATTTTTTCGATGCGGCGACCGATTTCCATGCCTGGGGTGCCCTTTTCGACGAGGAATCCGGTGACGCCTTGGGCGCCGCGGGATTTGTCGAGGGTGGCATAGACGGCGAAGAGATCGGCGACGGGGCCATTGGTGACCCAGATTTTGCCACCGTTGAGGATGTAGTTTGGGCCGTCGCGTCGGGCGGTGGTACCGAGGCTGAAGGCATCGGAACCCGAATTGGGTTCGCTCATGGCATTGGCGCCGATGAGGGAACCGTTGGAGAGGCCGGGGAGGTAGCGGCGTTTCTGGTCTTCGGTGCCGGTGGTCACCAGGGGCATGACGACGGTCCAGAGGTGGGCATTGATGGAGAAGACGAGGCCATTGTCCTTGCAGGCGTAGCCGAGACGTTCGAGGGCGCCGACGGTGGTGAGGGGATCGGCGCCGAGGCCGCCGTACTCGGGGGGTACGGGGAGGCCCTGGATGCCGAACTCGCCGCACTTCTTCCAGCCCTCCTGGTTGAAGCGGTCATGGCGGTCATCGGCGATGAGGTCGCTGGGGAGGTGCTGGGCGGCGAAGCGCTGGACGGCATCGAGCAGTTCGCGTTGTTCGGGAGACCAGGAGAAGTCCATGGAGGGAGGGGATCGGTGAGTGGAGGGAATGATGGAAGCGGGGGGCGGAGCACGGAGGATGACCGTCACGTGGGCGGGAGCCGGGGACTGGCCGGAGGACCGATGATTCTCCCGGGCGGGAGGTACTACTTCACGAGGCGGAAGAGTTCCATCGGTTTCTCGATGGGCAGTCGTATCGAGAGGCGCTCGTCGAGGAGTTGGGGCGTGTGGTCCACGTGGGACCAGGAGCCTGCTTCTGGATCGAATCGCTGCAGGGAATAGCCCGTGCCCGGAGCGGGCCAGGAGACGAGGATGGCGTCATCGGGGGCGGGAGCGATGGCGAGCTGGGGGGGTGTGGAGGCGTCGAGGTAGGCACCGAAGCTGAGGCCGCCGGCACCGGCGCCGAAGAGTTTCGAGTCGGGGCGGAGGCGCAGGCCGTCATCGGCGGTGAAGGGGATACCGTCGGGGCCGAGGGGATCGAGGACATTGACGAAGCCGGGATCGCCGCCGTTGAGGAGGGGGACGCCTTCGAGGAAACCGGATTTGGGAGCGAACTCGGGGGCGGGGCCGGCGACGAAGTTGGGGCCGAGGGAGCTGGCGGTGGCGCCGCCAGTTACTTCGTACCAGCCATGGGTGTCCGGGGTGCGGCTGGCACCGCAGCCGACGAAGACATTGTTTTCGACGACGGCGTTGGTGGCGAAGATGCCGCTGAAGGTGAGGGCGTGCTGGGAGGTGGCGGTGACGGCGTTGCCGTTGGGGCCGACGTTGAGGAAGACGTTGTTGCGGACGGTGGTATTGGCGAAGCGGATGCTGAAGCGGTTGACGTCCACGAAGATGTTATGGCTGATGGTGAGGGGGCCCATGTCGGTGATGGAGCTCATTTTCTGGGCGCCCAGGACGCCGGCGAAGCCGTTGACGAAGTTCCCGGTGAAGAGGATGCGTTCGTAGCGGGTGGTGGGCCAGTTTTCGAAGGCATCGGGGGAGTTTTGGAAGACGACCAGGTCGGGGGCGGAGATGTAGTTGCCGCGGAAGACGTGGTCGGAGCCCATGAAATGGATGGCATCCCAGCCTTGGGAGCGGGTGATGACGTTGGTTTCGAGGAGGTGGCCGGAGCCCTGGATGAACCAGGCATCGAAGCTGAGGTTGTCGAAGGTATTGCCGCGGATGACGGCGTTTTCCGAGCCGGTACGAAGGACCAGGCCGTAGTTCATGGCGCCGGACACGTACACGGGCGGGGCGGTTTCGGCGGCGAAGGCGTTGGTGACGACGAGGGTGTGATTGTCGAGCGAGGCGATACGGTGGTTGCCGCCGTTGAGGATCGGGTTGGGGGAGGCTCGGCCGATCCAGATGAACTGCCCGGGTTGGAAGCGGGATGCGAGGAAGCCGCCCGTGGCGGAGGACAGGGTTCCGAGGCCTTCGGAGCTGGTGGAGAACACGGCATCGGAGACAACCTGGTAGATACCGTCGCGAACGGTGTTGTCGAGGAACTCGAAATGATCGCCATTGGCGGTGACCTCGACGTGGCCGGCGTACACATCGGAGGCGGAGTGGCCGGTCACCTCGAAGCCGCGGACGGAAATGAAGGGGCTGACGATGCGCCAGCCGCGGACGACGACGCGACCGTCGGCGAGGAAGGTGATGCGGCTGGTTTCGTTGGAGCCGCCGCGACCGGACTGGATGCGTTCATCGTAGGTGCCCGGCTGGACACGGACGGTATCGCCGGCGGCCAGGACATTGGTGGCGAACTGGATGGTGCGCCATGGGAGGTCGAGGGAGCCCGGGTTGTCATCATTGCCATGGGGGGCGACGTAGTAGGTCGCCGCCGGCGCCGCGGCTCCGAAGGCGAGGCAGAAGGCGAGGAGAAGGAGGGAGGGGTACGAATGGCACATCATGCGTCGAAGCGCAGGCAGGATAGGGATTGGGAGCGGCCCACCCAAGCGGGAAGGCGGGGCAGGAGGCGGCGATACCAGAGCTTGTGGAGGAGCAGGCGGGAGGCGGCGCCGACGGCATGAAAGGCACGGACCTTGAGGCGCGACGCGGGGCGGCGAGAGGTCACGCGCCAGACTCCCACCGGGACCTGGTCGCCGCCGAGCTGGGTTTTGTGCGTGTAGGAGCCGAGACCGCTGTCGATTTCGCGGATCCCGGCCTCGATGGCCTGCTCGGTGAACCGGATGAGGGAGATGGCGCCAATTCCGAGGCCGTCCCAAGGGTCACCGACGGCGCGGGCGGGGAGTTCGGAATAGAGGGTATTACCGAGACGGAAGGTGTACCGGCTGGCCACGATCCGGCCATCGAGGAGCAGGCGGAAGAACTGGACGCGACCGTGGCGGGCCTGACGGCGGACGAGGTCGCGATTGTAGGCGAGGGCGCCGGGCCAGGCCTCGAAATGGCCGCCTTTGCCGACCTGCCGCCACTGGTCTGCATGGAGGGCGGCGAAGGTGTCGAACTCCGCCTCCACGCGGTCCGGAGCGGCAACGATGTCGCGCTCGACGCGGTAGTTGCGGTCGAGACTGCGGAGGCGTTTGAGCCGGTTTTTCCGTTCCGAGGAGCCGAGGGATGCGAGGTACTCGTCGAAGGTGGACGGAAGGCGGAAGCGGGTGGAGACGTCGCGCGTGTGGAACACGGGGGGGTGTGCGACCGCACGGGTGGCGGCGGCGGCGGCTTCCACGGCCCCGGGTTGGATCCAGTCCGAGGTCACGCCCCCGAGGGAGAGGAGGTCGCAATCCTCCTTGTCGAACAAGTGGGCGATCACTTGTCCGAGCATGGCCCCTGCGAGATCGGGACGGATGGGGGGATTGAAGGCTTTCGGGGGGATGTTGGCGCCGACAAGGCGGGCCACCACGGTACGGAGGGGGCCGGACCCAAACGTCTCGAGGTACAGCGGGAGGATTCCGACGATCCGATCCGCCTCTTCGAAGAGGAAGAGGCGGAGGCGGGCGCCCCGGCCGTAGTGTTCCCACCACGTCTGGAGCCAGTCGAAGGTGAGGTAGATGGTGCCGCCGAGGGTTGTGACGGCGGCATCCCATTCATCGCGCCGGGGCAGGATCCCGTCGAAGGACGTCGCCAGGCGAAGTTGGGGGGCCAGGGCGGGTGCCGGCGAGGCGGGAGGGGCAACCGGCGGGTGGGTGTCGAGGACGGGGGCCTGGGACGTCATGGGATTGAGGTATTGGACCGGACTTTGGGGAGGACGGTCACTGATCGGGGGTACTGGTCGGGCGGTAGGGGATGATGACGCGGAATCCGACATCCTCGACGGTGGCGATGGGACGGGCGGAGGTGTAGCGGGAGGCGTTGGTGACGCGTTCGGCGGTGGTGTACCAGGCGCCACCGCGGAAGACGCGGAAGCGGAGGGTTTCATCGTCTTCGGGTCCGGTGCGGTTGATGTGGAAACCGGACGGGTAACGGGCGGCCCAGTCCCAGCACCATTCCCAGACGTTGCCGGACATGTCGTGGAGTCCGTACTGGTTCGGGGGGAAGGAGCCGACGGGGCTGGAACGGGGACGGGAGTCGGCGTAGTCGGGGTGGAAGTCGCGGGTGGGGCTGACGTCGTAGAAGTTGTTGGTGCTGCTGCGGTAGTTGGCGCGGGAATGGTCAATGAAGGGGGAATCGGGCCAGGGGAAGCGGAGGCCTTCGTAGCCACCGCGGCAGGCGAACTCCCATTCGGACTCGGTGGGAAGGCGGTAGCCGACCTTGGAGAAGTCGCAGGACCAGTTGGCGAGGTCGTAGCAGAGGTCACGGCCCTCCATCATGCCGCGGAAGTTGCAGTAGGCGACGGCGCCGAACCAGTTGACGAAGGAGACTGGGTAGAGGGTGCGGCCGTCACGGACGGAGAAGGTCCCGTCGGCGAACTGGACTTCCTGGGAGAAGGCGCGCAGGGGCATGAGGAGGGTGTTGGTGCCCTGGGCGAGGCGGACGGAGTTGTTGGTGACGAGGATGAGGCCGTGGTCGAAGGCCCACTGGTAGGCGTCGCTGACCTGCTGGGTGGTGACCTCGAAGGTGGCCATGAAGAAGGGGCTGACGAAGGCCTGATGGACGGAGCGAGCGTTGGTGAGGTCGCCGAGGATGTCGCCCATGGTGAACTGGCCGCCGGGGATGAACTGCATGCCGGGCGGGGGCGCGGGGTGATGAACACGGGCGGACCAGACCTGGTTGGAGAAGGTGCCGCGGGTCCAGGGTGACCAGTCGGGGTTATCGAGGGAGAGACTGCGCTGGATTTCGAAGGGACCGGTGTCCACCGCGTTGCTCCAGGTGAGAAAACCTTCCGGACTGAACTCCAGGATTGCAGATGGGAACTCGGTGGCAACGCGGTAGAACTTGCGGAGTTCAGCGCGGGCCGGGCCCAGCATCGCGAGGGTGGAGAGCAGGATGAGGACCAGGGAGCGGGGCATGGTGGAGGGCGGGAGGGGTTGGCGGGGCGGGGGGGGGCGAGGGCCGACGGTCGGATGGGACGGATGGGACAGATGGGACGGATGGGTTGGCGGGGCGGCCTCAGTTTGGGACACGCCGCAGGGTGCGTGGGGGGGCCGGGCGGTAGGGCATCACGACGCGGAATCCGACATCCTCGACGGTGGCGCTGGGACGGGCGGAGGTGTAGCGGGAGGCGTTGGTGACGCGTTCAGCGGTGGTGTACCAGGCGCCGCCGCGGAAGATGCGGAACTGGAGGGTGCCGTCATTTTCGGGGCCGGTACGGTTGATGTGAAAACCGGACGGGTAACGGGCGGCCCAGTCCCAGCACCATTCCCAGACGTTGCCGGTCATATCGTGGAGGCCGTACTGATTGGGGGCAAAGGTGCCGACGGGGCTGGAGCGGGGACGGGTGGCGGCGTAGTCGGGGTGGAAGTCGCGGGTGGGGCTGACGTC
The DNA here is from genome assembly GCA_019634625.1 of Verrucomicrobiia bacterium. Lineage (NCBI taxonomy): Bacteria > Pseudomonadati > Verrucomicrobiota > Verrucomicrobiia > Verrucomicrobiia bacterium. The sequence continues at coordinate 184,854 of JAHCBA010000004.1, read as the reverse complement.
GTAGAAGTTGTTGGTGCTGCTGCGGTAATTGGCGCGGGAATGGTCGATGAAGGGGGAATCGGGCCAGGGGAAGCGCTGGCCTTCATAGCCACCGCGGCAGGCGAACTCCCATTCGGACTCGGTGGGAAGGCGGTAGCCGACCTTGGAGAAGTCGCAGGACCAGTTGGCGAGGTCGTAGCAGAGGTCACGGCCCTCCATCATGCCGCGGAAGTTGCAGTAGGCGACGGCGCCGAACCAGTTGACGAAGGAGACCGGGTAGAGGGTGCGGCCGTCACGGACGGAGAAGGTCCCGTCGGCGAACTGGACTTCCTGGGAGAAGGCGCGCAGGGGCATGAGGAGGGTGTTGGTGCCCTGGGCGAGGCGGACGGAGTTGTTGGTGACGAGGATGAGGCCGTGGTCGAAGGCCCACTGGTAGGCGTCGCTGACCTGCTGGGTGGTGACCTCGAAGGTGGCCATGAAGAAGGGGCTGACGAAGGCCTGATGGACGGAGCGAGCGTTGGTGAGGTCACCGAGGATGTCGCCCATGGTGAACTGGCCGCCGGGGATGAACTGCATGCCGGGCGGGGGCGCGGGGTGATGAACACGGGCGGACCAGACCTGGTTGGAGAAGGTGCCGCGGGTCCAGGGTGACCAGTCGGGGCTGGCGGGGGTGAGCCGGCGCTGGATTTCGTAGGGGCCGGAAGGGACCGCGTTGCTCCAGATGAGGAAGCCATCGGCGGTGAACCGGATCGGTACCGAAGGGGATTCGGTGACGACGCGGAAGAGTTGGCCGAGTTCGGCGTGGGTGGTCCGCCCCACGGAGAGGGTGAGGAGGACGGTGAGGGCGAGGATGTGGGGCATGCGGGACAGGAATAAGGGGACCCGGGATAGGTGCCCGGGGTCGCAGGGGTGTCCGGGGTTCCGAGGGAGCCTGGCAGACCGTGAAGGTCGGGGCCAAGGGGATGCGAGGACGACGGGGCCCGCGCACCTGCGGGGCGCGGACGGGGCTGTCCGCGCCCCGAAGGGAACGGGGAGGGCATCGCCGGTGAAGCGCGAAGCGGCTGGCAAAGCCGTTGGCGGGAGCCTGCTCCGATCCGGCATCAGTCCGGGATCTGGCGCAGGTTGCGGGGTGCTGCGGGACGGACCATGGGGCGGAAGTTGAAGGCGAGCGGATCGCCGACGAGAGGGGATCCACCGTTGATGCCGTGCCGTTCCCAGCCGTAACTGCCCCAGTAGGAGGGGTCATCGGGTGGGGCGGTGCGTTTGGAGGCGCCGAGAAGGCCGGTGACGGTATTGAAATCGGCATCGAGCGAGGAGAGCGCGGGGGCAAGGGCGTACCATCCCTGGCGGTCTGAGGCGGGGTTAATGCCGCATTCGAAGAAGAGATTGCCTCGGATGACGGTGTCATGGGCGGTCCCATGGGCGGTGGAGCCGCCCGCGATCACCGAGGCGGTGGTGCGGGCGCAGCGGTAGAAGAGGTTGTTGAGCCACTGGACTCCGTTGGCGGACTGATCGGCGGCGTGGACCTGATGAAAGACGTTGCTGCGGACGATGACGTTGCCGTTGGGGGCGCCGGTGTCGAAGTAGCCCCGGCCGATGTCGAACTGCTGGAGCAGGCAGATGGATCCGGACAGGTTGGGGTTGGGATCGCCGATCACCGTGTTGTGTTCGATGAGGATGTTGGTGAACCAGCGTCCGAGGTGCCCGGACCAGTGGAAGAAATCGACGCGATCGGTGGTGCCCCCGTTCCCGTGGTTGGCGAGGTAGTTATTGCGCACCACATGCCCGTCGCCGTGGAGGCGGACGAAATCCGCCTGGCCACGGGCGGCATGGACCACATTGTCGAGGACCTGGTGGTCGCGTCCCTGGAGGGAGAAGAGACCCTCTCCGGCCTCGAGATTGGCGAAGTGGATGACGTTGTCGGCGATGAGGCAGGATTGCTGATGATTGGCGGGGTTGGCGCCGAAGGCGTCGAAGGCGAAGACGGAGCGGAGGGGATGGGAGAAGCGGACGGAATTGCGGAGGATTTCCGTCTGGCTGGCGGCCTGGCCGAGGAGCACGACGGCTCCCTTGGCGTTGGAGCCATCGAGGTGCCAGCCACGGACGGTATGGCGGGGTTGCTGGAGGTGGAAACCGCCCACGGTGGCGCCGAGGCCGACGAGGTGGATGCGCCGGCCGGGAGCGGGGGTGCGATGGCAGACCAGCCATTCGGGGTAGGAGCCGGGGTGGGCGACGATCCAGGTGTTGGCCGAGAGGTCGGCGCGGGCGTAGGCGGCGGTGAGGGTGCGCCAGGGGCGCTGCTGGGAGCCGTCGCCGGTGGAGTCGTTGCCGGAGGGGGAGACGTGATGGATCCGCACGTCGGGGAGGGCGGGGCGGACGCGGTACCGATTGGTGAAGGTGGCGGAGGTTCCGGCCTCGTTGCGGACGCGGAGGCGGACGGTGAAGGTGCCTTCCTTGCCGAACACATGGGTGACGTGGGGGCTGGTCCGGCCGTCGCGGCGGAAGGAATTGGTCCAGGTGGATCCGTCACCGAAGTCCCATTCGAAGGTGGTGATCCCGGTCCAGTTGGTGCTGTTGGAGGTCAGGGCGCCCACGGAATGGGAGGCGTCGAAATGCACGGTGCAGGGGACGGTGCCGAGGACCTCCGGGGTACGCCAGGGGCGGACGGGTTCGGTACGTTGGAACGGGGCGAGGTTGGTCCAGGCGGGGTCGAAGGCGAAGCCGATGACGTCGTGCCAGCCGGGGACATCGGGGAGGGCGGAGAAGTGGGCGATGGGCTGGCCGACACGGACTGGGACGGGCGGGAGGGCGCCGATGCCGTGGAGGGCGAGGGGCGACCCTGGGAGGGGGCGGAGGCCGTCATCTTCGGTGAAGGGGATGCCGTCCAGGCCGCGGGGGTTGAGGGGGTCGCGGAGGAGGGGATTGCCGCCGTTGAATCCGGTGGGTTCGGTGAAGGTGGAGGCGCCCTGCCAGCCGGTGGTTTCGGCGCTGGCGAGCCAGTTGGAGAAGCCGCCGGAGTTGACGGCATGGACGAGGTTGTAGCCGCGTTCCTGGTTGAGGTTGGCGTGGGAGCCGGTGTCGATGAAGGCGTTGTGGTGCAGCCAGAAATTGCGGATGGGATCGGACGTGGAGCCTCCGGCAGTGACGGCGATGGTGCGGCTTTCCCCGTAGCTGACGCGGTACCAGGTATTATGGGAGTGGACCATGTCGTTCATGCCGCCGCCGATATGCTCCTGGACGCCGACGACGACATTGCTTTGGAAGCGCCAGTTGGCGGTTTCGGCGGTCCGGGAGAAGGTGCCGAAGGGGTTTTGGATGTTTTCGAACCAGTTGCGGGCGATGACGACGTTGGTGCCGGGATAGACGGTATGGATGAAGCCCTGGATGAAGTCGTACCAGCCGGTGCCGGCGGGGTGGGTGAGACCGGCGCCCTCGGTACGGGACCACTGAACGAGGCCGAGGTGATCGATGAAAAGGTTGTCGAGGATACGGTGGTTGCTGCCGTGGGGGTGGATGCCGGCCCAGGAATTGTTGCGGGTGATGGTGTTCGACTGGACGAGGGTGCCACCGGGGCCGATGCCGAGAAGGATCGAGGCACCGAAGAGGTTGGAGAAGGTGTTGTTGACGATCTGGGCATTCGTGGCGGAGAGGCCTCCGGAGGGGACGAACATGACGCCGCGGGTACCGGGGTTGCCCATGCCTGCGAAGATCGGGGCCCAGACAGAGGTGATGGTTTCCGGGTACAGGGCGGGGCTGACGAAGGCCTTGTCGCCGGAGATGCCGGTGATGGTGAAGGCGCGGTCGTGGTTTTCGTAGATGTGGGGATCGATGCCGGCGGCTCCCGCGTAGATCCTGGCGCCGGTTTCGAAACCTTGGGCGGCCCAGTTCACACCGGGTGCGGAGATGCTCGAATCGGTGGCGTCGAAGCGCCAGTCGGGCCTGACGATGGCGGCGGCGTCGCGGATGAAGCAGTTGCGGACGACGACGTTATGGGCTGCAGCCTCGATGCGGACGAAGGCGAGGAGCTGGTTTTGAGCCTTGGTCAGGGTGAACCCGTCGAGGGTGACCCAGGGATGGTTGTTGAAGCGGAAGGTGCGCAGGATGGATTCGCCGCCGCCCGCGGCCCGGATGACGATGGGGTTTCCCGGAGTGCCTGCGGCGCGGGTGACGACGTTTTCGTGGTAGGGTCCGGGTGCCACGACGACGACGTCACCGGGAGCCAGGGCGGCGTTGACGCCACGCTGGACGGTGCGGAAGGGCTGGGTCGGGGTGCCGGGGTGGGTGTCGTTGCCGGTGGGTGCGACATGGTAGGTCGCGGCGAGGGAGGCGACAGCGCCGGCGAAGAGGGCGCCGCACAGGGCCAGGAAATGGGTCAGTTGATTCATCGATCCAAGGACTCTGTCGGCCGTTGGATGCCCACCCTTGAGCCGACTCCGGCCGAAAGGGCCCGATTGGGGACGGCGGGGAGGGTTGGAGGTCGGAGGTGGGGGCGAGAACGAGCCATCCCGCCTGCCCGGGGTGGGGCGAGGCGGGATGGCGGGATGGCGGAGGCGCGCGAAGGCTTGGAGGCGGCGTGCTACGGGATGACCACCAGGTTCTGGGGCGGGGTCGGCCGGGCGCCGAGGGCGCGGTACGGGCCGATGTCCCAGGGCCCGGCGGACTGCCTGAGGGCACCTACGATGTCGTGGGAGAAGCCCGGGAGGCGCAGGGCGCGTCCGAGGAGGGGGCTGTCGGGGCTGGGGCGGAAATCGTAGGCTGCGGCATTGATGAAGCCCGGGTTGCCGCCGTTGTAGCCGTTGGGTTCGTACCAGCGGAAGTTGTCCCAGCCGCCGGGATCGCCGATGGCGCGGGCGGAGGTGTCCTCGCGCAGCGCCTGGAAGCCGGCCTTGGAAATGAAATTGTAGTCGGCGCGGACGTTTTCGAGTTCGAGGCCGAAGCCGTAGTGACCCTGGTTGAGGGAATCCTGGCCGCAATCGAGGAAGATGTTGTTGAGGACCTGGGCGCCGTGGGCGCGATTGGTGCCCTCGACCCAGTTATTGGAGAGATTGTAGGAGCGGCTGCCGAAGTTGAGGGCGGCGCCGGCGTTGACGGTGGAATTGCAGCGATAGAAGACGTTGTTGTAGTACTTGACGCCCGGGATGGTGCAGCTGGCCTGAAGGTCGATGTCGGCGAAGACGTTGTTGCGGAAGGTCCAGTTGCGGATTTCGGGGACCAGGTTGCCTTCGAGCTGGGTGAGTTGACCGGAGCGGATGCGGAGGACGCGATTGCCCTCGATGATGTGGTCCTGGCTGCCGAAGCGGTTGTTGCCGAAGGTCTGGATGAAGTCGATGTGATTGCCGACGCCGGGGACCGGGAAGTTGTTGGTGAAGGTGTTGCCGCGAATGATGTTGGCCTGGCCCCAGAGGCGGACGAAGTCGGCCTGGCCGACATCGTGGACGTAGTTGCCGACGACCAGGTTGTTGTCGCCCATGATGTGGAGGGCGGTGTTGGCGAGGATGCCGGTGATGCGGTTGCTGATGACGAGGCAGTTGGAGGCGGCATCGGTGCCGAACGGGCGGGTGGTGGGGCCTTCCCAGAAGATTCCGCCGACCTGGAGGGCGCTGGCGGCATCGACGACCGTGTTGGAGATGATCGAGGAGTGGGCGCCGCGGCGGACGAAGACGAGGTTGGAAAACTGTTGGGCCAGACCGGAGACGGTGATGTTCTGGAGGCTGTGGTGGGTGTGTTGAAGCATCACCTGCCGGACCCGGGCGACTCCCTGGCCGTCGAGTGTGATCCGGGCGCTGTCCGAAGCATTGCGGGCGGTGCGGACGGTTTCGTCGAAGTAGCCGGCACCGACCCGGACGGTATCGCCGGGCATGGCGGCGTTCACGGCGCGCTGGATGGTGCGGAAGGGAGCGGAGGCGGTGCCGGGGTTGGTGTCATTGCCCAGGAGGGACACATGGAGGTCGGCGGCGAGGACCGGGCCAGCAAGGGCCGGGAGGAGGAGGAGGGACGCGAATCTTGAATACAACATGGTACGGAATGGCGGGGATTGTGATGGCCGGCGGTGCAGATCGCGGAGGTTCGACAGGGGAGGCGGCGTGCCGGCGTGCTGCTCTGCAGCCTGCCGCGGCCGGAGGCCGTGAAGCCTCGTCCCCTGTCCAGCGCCTGGTATGCGATCGAATGTCACCGCCGAATCTATCGGTTCGGCATGATGGAACTTGATCCGGACTGCCGCGCCGAAGGGGTGGGTCGGCGAGGGGCTGGATTCGGAGCCGATTGAAAATCGACGCCAGGCCTGCACGGGCGGGCCACTGAATCCATCCACTGGCGAGGCGTTGACGACCGCCTCGGACTTCAGACCGGGTGACGGAGGGTGCTGCCTTCGATGCCGGGTGGCAAGTCCATCCGAGGCGTGTCGTCGGCCAGGGTCTCCTCCGTGGGCAACGCGGCGGGGACGGAGCGGGTGGCCCAGGCGACGGCGGTGATGGTCCAGAAGAGGTAGTGGAGCTGGCGGGCGAAGACGGTGACGTTGGACATCATGAAGAAGAGCACGAGGGCGCTGGCGCAGAGGCAGATGAAGAGATCGCGCTGGATGCCTTCGGTGCGGCGGGACTCCCGCCACAGCCGCCACGCGACGCTGCCATAGACCGCGAGGGTGACGAAGAGGCCGAGGAATCCGTACTGGAACAGGGCGTAGGCGAAATCGTTGTCCCAGCTCCAGATGGTGTAGTCGGTGTCCCGATAGGACAGCTCCCAGGAGATGGCCTGGTTCAACCCCGAGGCCGGACCGTTCCCGAACAGGATGCGCCAGGGCGAATCCTTGATGCCTTCCCAGGCGACATTCCAGAGTTCGAGACGGTACTGGAAGGTGCCGCCCTTGAAGGAATCGGTGTCCACGGTGGCCGAGGCGAGGCCGAAGATGTTTTCCCAGACACCGGGGCGGGCGATGAGGACGAGGGCGGCGAGGCTGCCGACGACGAAGAGGGGACGTCGCAGGGTTCTGGAGCCGAAGCAGAAGATCAGACCGCCGGCGAGGACGGCGCCCATCCAGGGGCCGCGGCTGCGGGCGTAGTAGCAGGCTGCGAGCATGGCGGCGGCGGCGATCCAGGCATACCAGCGCTGGCGCCGGGCGGGGGCGAGGCGCATGAGGGCCATGGCGAGCGGCCAGCCCATGGCCATGCCGGTGCCGAGGAGGATGCGGTGGCGGTAGGTGGCGCGGACGTCGCGGACCACGGGGGCATCGGGATCGAGCCCGAGGTAGCGGTCCACGAGATTGATGGCGGTGTACTTTTCGAAGGCGGCCATGAGGGCCACCAGGAAGAGGCCGAAGACGGCGGCGCGCAGGACGCGGAGGCCGTCTTCGCGGGTGCGGAGGGTGGTGGCGAGGATGAAGTAGAAGAGGAAGAGCTCGAAGACGAACTCGATGAAGCGTTTGGTGCCGGCGACGGAGTCCTCGGTTCCGAGGAGGGAGACGAAGGCGAGGCCGGCCCAGGCCATGATCCAGCCGGCGAGGGGGGTGGAACGGATGGGATCGCGGTCGCGTTGGAAGACCCAGGCCACCGCAATGCTGAGGAAGACGAGGCGATGGATGGTGAGTTCCGGCAGGATGCCCGGGGTGCGGATTTGAAGGAAGTGGGAGGCGGCGACGAGGACCACCACGGCATAGCAGAGGCCGGAGACAAAATCGCGACGCAGCCGGATCCAGAGCGGGATCAGGATGGCGAGGATGACGGCGGCGATGACGGGTTGGCTCACGGGGAACGGCCGGGGGTGGTTCTCGATGGAGGCGGCGCCGGACGGTTACAGCCTGCCCTCGACGGCGGCTCGGTTGATGAGCATGCCCTTCCAGTCGAAGAGGCAGTAGTACACGGCGGTGAAGAAGGTGCCGGCGGAGGCGCGGGCCATGGCGCCGGATTTGCCGGGGAAGGGGGCGCGGAGGGACCAGAAGGCGGCGCGCAGCAGGAAGTAGGTGGCGGTGAGGAGCCGGGCGCCCCAGAAGGTGAGGGCGGAGTAGTGCTTCTTCACGTTGATGAGATAGGCGCCGTAGAGCTGGAGGGCGAATTTGCTGCGGGCCTGCCGGGTGGTCTGGCCGCCGTAGTGGATGATTTCGCCGACGGGGGCGAACATGACCTTCCAGCCGGCCTTGACGAAGCGGTAGCACCAGTCGATGTCGTCGCCGTACACGAAGAAGATTTCGTCCATGACGCCCACCTGGCGGATGGCCTCCATGCGGACGAGGGAATAGCAGCCGACCACGACATCCACCTCGCGGACGGAGTCGAACTTCCAGTCCCCGTAGAGTTTGCGTCCGAAGAGGGGATGTCTGGGGAAGAGGCTCCTCAGGAAGAGGGCATCGAGGAGCATGTTGAGGGTGGAATAGAAGCGGAAGCAGTTCCGCTGGAGGGTGCGGTCCGGGTTGAGGACACGGCAGCCGACGACGGCGGCCCCGGGGTTCTGGTCGGCAAAGGCGACGGTTTTGCCGATGACATTGTCGAGGACCAGGGTGTCGGAATTGAGGAGGAGGACGTAACGGCCCTGGGCGACCTCGATGGCCTGGTTGTTGGCCCGGATGAAGCCGAGGTTCTCCTTGTTTTCGAGGATGCGGACCTTGGGGAACTTTTCGCGGACCCTCTCGACGCTGCCGTCGGTGGAGCCGTTGTCCACGTAGATCACCTCGAACTCGATATCGCGTGTGCCCTGGTACACGGATTCGAGGCAGTTGAGGAGCAGTTCCCGGACATTCCAGGCGACGACGATGATCGAGACATCCATAGGGGGCGGGGGGTGAGGGATCGGGCCGGCGGGGCGGGGTCAGGGTTCGGGGGTTTGCTGGACGATGGCGTCGGCGATGGTGAGGCAGGCGGTGGCGGCGGGGGACGGGGCGTTGATGACGTGCAGGGTGTGGTTGGCGCGGACGAAGAGGAAGTCGTCCACGAGGGCGCCATCGGGGCGGAGGGCCTGGGCACGGACGCCGGCCTGACTGGGGACGAGATCACCGGCCTGGATGTCGGGGATGAGCTGTTGGAGGCTGCGGACGAAGGCGGCCTTGCTGACGGAGCGGTGCATTTCCTTGAGGCCTTCGCGGGCGTGTTTGGCGGCGAGTTTCCAGAAGCCGGGGAAGGTCATGACCTCGAGGAAATCGCGTGGGTTGAAATCGGTCCGCCGGTAGCCCTCGCGTTTGAAGCTGAGCACGGCATTGGGGCCGGCGTGGATGGAGCCGTCGATCATCCGGGTGAAGTGGACACCGAGGAAGGGGAACTCCGGGTTGGGGACGGGATAGATGAGGTGCCGGACGAGGTGGCGTCGATCCGGGCGAAGTTCGTAGTATTCGCCGCGGAAGGGGACGATGCGGGACGGGGGCTGGTCGCCGGCGAGGCGGGCGACACGGTCGCTGTGGAGTCCGGCGCAATTGATGAGGAACCGGGTGGGGAACTCGCCGGCGGGGGAATGAACGACGAGGGAACCGCCCGAGGAGACGATGCGGGTGACCGGGGTATTAAGGCGGAGATCGCCGCCGTTGCGGGCGACGAGATCCGCGAGTTTCCGGCAGACGGCCCGGTAATCCACGATGCCGGTGGAGGGGACGCGGAGGCCCTGGAGACAGCGGACGTGGGGTTCGATGTCGCGGACCTGTCCGGCGGAGAGTTCCTCGACCTGGAGGCCGTTTTCGAGGCCGCGACGGTGGAGGTTCTGGAGGAGCGGGAGTTCGTGGGGGGCGACGGCGACGATGACCTTGCCGCAGGTTTCGTGGGGGATGCCGTGTTCGCGGCAGAAGGCGACCATGGCGGCGTTGCCTTCGCGGGAGAGGCGGGCTTTGAGGCTGCCTGGCTTGTAGTAGATGCCCGAGTGGATGACCCCGCTGTTGCGCCCGGTCTGGTGGGCGGCCCAGGCGTCCTCCTTCTCGAGGAGCAGCAGCCGGGCCGAGGGATTCCTCCGGGAGAGGGCCCATGCGGTGGACAGGCCGACGATGCCTCCTCCGACGATGGTGTAGTCGTACATGGGAATGCCGTTTGAACCCCGGTCATGGACCCGGGGGGAGGGTCCCGCCGAGCCCGATCCTCGTCACCGGGCGGTCTGGGACGCGGTGGATGCGGCGGCCGGGCCGACCTTCATGGATTTGAAGACACGGATGTTGTAGAAGGCGTCGCTTTCGAAGTCGCCGTATTCGGGGAGATGGGAGTGGAGATCCTCGATGATATCCTCGACGGAGTGTTGGGGCTGGAAGCCGAGGTAGGTGCGGGCGCGGTCGATGGTGACCTTGTAATTGCGGAAGTCCTGGATCTGTTTGATCTGGATGCCGACTTTGCGGCCGGTGAGTTTCTCGGTGCGGTATTTCACCATGTCACCGACCTGACCGATGGTGTAATTGCCGGAGGCGACATTGTAGACGCCGTTGATGGAGTGGTCGGCCTGGATGGCGCGGAGGTAGGCGGTGGCGGCGTCGCGGATGTCGAGGATGGGGCGCCAGATGGAGGCGTTATTGACGGTGACCTGGCCCTGGGTGAGGGCGGCCTTGAACATGGTGTTGACGATGAGATCGAAGCGCATGCGGGGGCTGTAACCGCACACCGTGCCCTTGCGGAGGGCGATGACGGAGAAATCGGCGTCCTGGAGCTGGAGCACGCCGCGTTCGCCCTGGAGTTTGGAGATGCCGTAGGGGTAGCCGCAGGTCACCGGGCTGTCCTCGTCATAGAGCTGGTTGACGGTGTACCCGTACACCGAGCAGGAGGAGCCGTAGATGAAGCGCTTCACGCCGGCGCGTTTGGCGATGTAGGCGAGGTAGGAAGGGATGGCGCCGTTGGCGAGGAAGTTGGCCGAGGGATCGAACTCGGCCATGGGGTCGTTGGAGAGACCGGCGAGGAAGATGACGTGGTCGGCGCCGCGCAGATCGTCCTCGGTGCAGTGGATGAGGTCCTTGCGGGTGACCTTGACCTCCTTGGGCAGGTGATTGCCGAACCAGAGGAGGTCGATGACCTCGACCTCGTAGCCGTGTTCGAGGAGGACGGGGATGAGATGGGAACCGACATAGCCGGCGCCGCCGGCGACAATGATCTTCATGGGCAAAGGGAGGGATGGGACTTGGGTTTATCGGGAGACTTCCTGGACAAGGCTCTGGTAGCGATCGCAGTTGAGAGAGGTATCCACGGGCACCTTGAAGGCGACGTCCTTGACGGACATTTCGCCAATGGGACGGGACGGGTCGAGGCTTCTGGCGTACTCGAAGACGGTGCGGCGGGGACCGCCGACATGGACGACCCCGCAGGCATCGGAGCGGACGAGTTCGAGCAATTTTCGGGCGAAGACCGAGGCCGGTTCGCGGCTGGTCCACTGGTCGGTGAAGGCCCGGTCGTAAGGAAAGCGGTCGGGGCCGAAGGTGGTGCGGACGATGAGGGCGCGGTCATAGAGGCGTGCCGCGCATTCGCCGCCGAGCTTGGACCAGGCGTACTTGTTGACCGGATGGACGGGGTCCGACTCGAGGTAGCCGCCCTTGTCGCCCTGGAAGACATAGTCGGTGCAGATGTAGATCAGGCGGGCGCCGTGTTTGAGACAGAGCCGGACGACATTGGCGGTGCCGATGATGTTGGCCTCGATGGCGCGGAGGGGGTCCTTGTCCACCTGCGGGGGCGAGGTGAAGGCGGCGGCATGGACGAGTTGCTGGAAGGGGTGGGCCGCGGCGTACCGTTCCATGCCTGCGAAGTCGGTGATGTCGAATTCGGCGCGGGTGGGGTAGAGGAACTCGGGGGCCAGATGCCGGACCTGGGAGCCCAGCAATCCGCCGCCGCCGGTGAAGAGAACCGTGGGTGTGCTCATGAGGGGAGAATCGGCGGTGAATCAGGCCAGTTTTTCGAGGGTGAAGTGATCCGAGCGCGGGTCATCGAGCCATTGGCCCAGTTGGAAGGCGTTGCGATCCTTGTCGGTGACCAGCTGGGTGGTGGGGGCGATGGCGTCGAAGACGGCCCTGGCGGCGGGGTCGCAGAGGCTCCAGTCGATGTCCTTCGCGTAGGGTGTGACACCGGCTTCGCAGCCCTGGCTGTATTCGCCGGAACAGAAGTATTCGATGGTGGTGTCGATGGGGAAGACATTGCCGTGGGCGAAGCCGGGCGGGACCCAGATCCATTCCTGATGGGGTGCGGAGGGGTCGGACGGCATGTCGTGGATGATGGCCTTGCCGAGGGTGGGAGAGCCCTTGCGGATATCGAGGACGATGTCGAGCATGCGCCCGGCGACGGTGCGGACGAGTTTGCCCATGTAGGGATTCCACTGGAAATGGAGGCCGCGCAGGGTGCCCGCCCGGGAGAAACTCTCGTTGCACTGGACGAAGTCCGTGGCGCGGAGGAAGTCCATCTGGGGATGGTTGTTGAAGTCACTGCGGCGGTAGTGTTCGGCGAAGTAGCCACGGTGATCGGGAAAACGGGCGAACCGGATCACCTTAACGGAAGGAATCGACAGGGACTTGACCTCGAGGATTTTCATAGGGAATGGACCGAAAGGGGGTGTGTTGGACGGCGGCCGATCAGGGGATGGGCCGGGGACGGCGGGCGCGGGCCATCAGGCTCTGGAGGCGCTCCGCCAGGGAGACACAAAAGGTGCTGAACGGGTCGGCGCTGAAGGAGAAGCGGCCCGGGAAGCGGATTTCGTCGCCGCCCATGCCCTGCTTGAAGTGATACACGCCGGGGTTCTTTTCGGGGTCGATGCCGCCGAGGTCGTATCCGCGGCAGCCGAGGGCCTTGAGGCGCTCGATCATGCGCCACTGGAGGAGGTAGGAGCCCTTGCTTTTCATGCCGGCGTCGCTGGTGGCGCCCAGCAGGTAGATGCCGGATTCGCCGACGCGGGAGGCGACCAGGCCGGTCATGGGCTGCCCGTCCTTTTCGCTGATGAAGACGAGCATCTTCTGGGATTCGGGGAGGCGTTCCTGGATCCGGCCGAATTCGTCGGGATCGACGGTCGTGTCGAAGTTCTTCCGGGCCATCATCTCGTGGTAGAGGCGGAGGAAGGTGTCGTAGAGGTCGCGACCGGTTCCCTCGCGGACGGTGAGGGCGTTGCGTTCGGCGCCGTTGAGCTGGTTGCGCCACTTCTGGTCGAGCTGCCTCCGCAGGACGTCGAGGGGCGGGGAGAGGTCGAGGCGGAGGGAGTGGTAGGGGCGGACGCCGGAGTCGGGGCGGAAGCCGAGTTCGGACCAGATCTGGCCGGCGGCGGACCAGCGTTCGTCTCCGACGGGAAGGGCGGGGAGGATGCGGACGAGGAGGCGGCGGCGTTGGGCGTATTCGGCGACGATGGCACGGGCGACGGCTCGATAGCGGCTGGGATCCCAGGATTCGCCGCGGGGGGTGCAGACGGGTCCCCAGCGGAGGTAGGCGACACCCCGGCGGACGACGGGGAGGCGGACGATGCGGAACTGGGCGAGGGCGATGGGCCGGCCGTCGCGAAGGAGGGCGAGGTGGCTCAACTGCCGTTCCCCCCAGGAGACGGCGCCGTAGGCCCAGGTTTGGTAGAGGCTGGCGTCCTCGAAGCCGTCGAGGAACTCATTCCAGCGGGCCTCGGTCATGCCGTCGATACGGACGACATCGGGTGCCTGGGCGGGCATGGGGGGGGCGATGGTGGACGTCATGAGGCGGGGAAACGTCGCCGTCGTTTGGCGACCTGGAGGTGGCCGAGCCAGCGGTAGGCGCCGGCGATTTTGAGGCGGAACTCGACCGGCCAGTCATCGGGATCGACCGAGACGCGGCCGGTGACGGATTCACCGGCCTGGGTGAAGGCGGGGAGGGGATCGCTGGTAAAGATCCGGCGGTAGCCGAGGTCGAGGGCGGCGCGGCGGAGTTCCGGGCGGTGGGCGCCGTAGGGGAAGCTGAACTGGTCCACGGGGCGCTCGAAGAGGGCTTCGAGGGAGGCCCTGGATCCGGCCAGTTCGGTGCGGGCCTGATCGGCAGGGAGGCGGAGGAGATTCGGGTGGGTGACCGAGTGGGAGGCCAGGGTGATGGACGGCTCGGCGGCGAGGGTGCGGAGTTCGTCGGCGGACATGACGCGGTCCTGGGCGGCGAAATCCCGGGCCCGTTCGAGCCAGGAGGGTGGTTGACCGAGGCAACCGGACGGGATGAAGACGGTGGCGGGGATGGAGCGTTTCTTCAGTTCGGGGAGGGCGTGGTGGAGGACGCTGACGAAGGCGTCGTCGAAGGTGACCGAGACGTGGCGTTGTCCCGGGGCGAGGGGGCCTTGGTGGAGGGATGGGACCGGGGAGAAACGCCGGAGGATTTCGTCCATCTGGCGGGCGAAGAGGGGACGGTGGGCGGCGGGGACGGCGTGGTAGTAAATGACGGTGGCCCGAGGCGGCAGGGGTTTGCCGGCGAGGCGGAGGGCCAGGTCGAGGAGGCGGTCCCAGGCGAAGACCGCGAGACTGATGGCGAGTCTGAGGAGTCGCTTGATCATGCGCGGCGTTCGAACCAGAGCTTGAGGGTGAGGAGGGCGACGAGGAGGAAGGTGTCCCTGCCGGCGTAGGTGCGGATGTCGGGGCGGACGGCGTCGGGACCGAGGACCTGGCGGAAGAGATCGAAGGCCTCGGGGTTGGGACGTTCCCAGAGGGATTTGAGGGTGGCGCTTTGGGCCACGTAATGGTGCCAGTCGGGCCAGGAACCCTCGGTGGCGAGGGTGGGGCGGAGTTTGCGCAGTTTGCGCTTGGCGCGGAGCCAGGAGGAGGCGAGGCAGACGGTCGCCGGGTGGGCGCCGGGCCGGGCGCCGGTATTGGCATCGGGGACGCGGGCCACCGGGGAGGACCGGGTCAGGCGGAGGACGGCCTTGAGGAAGATCGAGCGGTCGAGTTTGAGGGTGTAGGGGAGGGTGCGGTAGAGGGCGAGCACCTCGCGATCGGAGACGGGGAGGGCCCAACCCGTGAGGCGCTGGGGAACAACGCGCTGCTGGTTGTCGCCTTCGTAGCAGAGGGGGAAGGTGCGTCGGGCCTCGACTTGGAAGACGGCTTCCGGGGTGGATTGGGTTCGAAACTCCGTGGGGATCCGGGCTTCCCAGCGATCGCGGACCGCGCTGGCGAGCGGGGAGGCGGACGAGCGATGGCTGAAGTAGAACTGGTGGCGGAAGGGGCCGAGGCGTTCGCGCCCGGTGAGCCAGTGGCGGTCCAGGTTGAGGGGGAGGGCCTTGAAGAGGTAGTCGCAGTAGCAGCCGGTGAGGAGATTCTCCGCGCCCTCCTGGTGAAGCCGGTCGATGACGCCCAGAAAGTGGTTGTTGGCGAAGGTGCCCATGCCGCCCGAGATGCGGACCCCCGCGGCGGCATGGTCGCCGTAGTATTCGAAGGGGCGTTGGAACGGGAGGAAACGGACACCGAGGGAATGGGCGACCGCCTGGGCGACGCGGAACTCCGGATTGGGCTGGTCGTAGCAGGTGAAGGCAAAGACACGTTCCGGATCCTCGATGCAGGCCAGGAGGGCGCGTGAGTCGAGGCCGCCGCTGAGGGCGACGGCGGTGGTGCCGAGGCGGGGCAGGGTACGACGACGGACGGCGCGGCGGAGGGCTTCGGCGAGGGCCCCGGCGAGATCTTCTTCGGAGGCGTTGGGATCGGCGGCGAGCGAAAAATCGAAGGTTCGGTGCCGGGAGAGCGTTGGCGGCGCCTGGTCCTGGAAGGTCGCGGTCACGGTGGACGCGTGATCGACGGCCTTGACGCGCTCGTAGTAGGTGTGGGGCGGGGTGACCGTGTTGGTCAGGAGGAACTCGGCGAGGGAGATCGTGTCCAGACGGGAGTTCTCGCCGGCGGCGTCGGCGACGACATCGGGGTGGGAACCGAACACATCGCCGTCGGGGGTGTGACCATGGAAGACCGGGAAGGCGCCGGCACAGTCGGTGACGAGGTGGAGGGTACGGGTGCTGGGATCGTGGAGGATGACGGCGACATTGCCGCCGATGGACTCGAGGGCGGGGAGACCGGACTGGCGATAGCGGAGGAAGGCGATCTTGGCGGCGAGACCGCCGGGGTCAGGCAGGGACTGGGCCTGGTCCCACTCGGCGGCGTCGAAGGCGGGGCGGCCGGCGATGGCGACGAAGATGCCATTGGGATCGAGATAGGGGCTCCAGAGGTCGGGTCGGCCGGTCTGGGTGAGGACGAGGCCGAAGTCGGGAGCCGTGTGAGAGAAGGCGGCGATCCCGGGGTTGAAGCGGAGGTACCCGGCGGCGGGGTCGAGAGCGCGCCGGCCGGGGGGGCGAAGATCGAGGAGGAAGTCGGCCATGGACCTAGCGGGACCAGAAGCTGGGGCGGCCGAGGAGGGCGCGGAACTGCTGGTTACGGAGGAAGCGGATGGCGGGGAGATCCCCGACGCGCGGTGCGGAGGTGAGGTAACCGGTGGTGTAGCCGGACCACAGGGCGGCGGCGGCGAGGACGAACGGCCGTTGAAAGATGCGGCGGCAGCACTTGGCGAACATGAAGACCGGGTGATAGCCGACCACGTAGTTGGCGCGTCCGTTCTTGAACCAGTTGCGCCAGGAACCGTCGGCGCCGCCGGTCTGGCGATGCTGGATGACGCGGAGATGGGCGAGGGTGCGGGTGGTCCAGCCGAGGGAGTTGGCCTTGATTTCGTCGAAGGTATCCCAGCCGGTCATGCGGATGAGGCCGCCGATGTCGTGCCAGCAGGCCTGGCGGTAGATCTTGGTGGCGCCCCGCACGTGGAAGGGGGGATCGCCGGCACCGTCATTGAGGAGCGTGCCGTCCTGGAGGGTCCAGACGGCGCCACCGGCGATGCCGAGGCGGGGTTCCTTGTCGAACTCGGCGAAGCAGGCGGCGAAGTGATCGGGATCGAAGGAGAGATCGCCATCGAGTTTGACGATGAAATCCCTGGGGAAGTCCTCGACGAGGCCGTAGCCGTCGTAGAAGGCCTCGACCACGCCGGCCCCGGGTTTGCGATGTCCGCGGTCCTGGCGGCGGACCGACTGGATCCAGGGGTGGGTGCGGGTGGCGGCTTCGAGGATGGCGGGGGTGCGGTCGGTGGAGCCGTCATCGACGACGACCCAACGGGAGGGGCGTATGGACTGGGCGGCGAGGCAGCCGATCAACCGCTCGAGGTTGGCCTCCTCATTGCGGGCGGGCGTGATGACGACGTAGGAGGGCTGGGAGGCCGGTGTCATGAGAGGAGCGATGCCATCGGAGCCGGACGACCGGGATCAGGGGAGGGGGGCGGCACTGAACGGTTCGGGAGCGAGGCTGGGGCGGTGCTGGGCGCTGTGGAACAGATTGTGGACCATGTGGATCCAGCGGCGGCGTTCCTGGCTCCAGAGGTGGGCTTGGTAGATGTCGCGCCCGCGTTGGACCCGGGCCTGAATCTCGTCCGGGTGTTGATGGATCCAGAGGATCTGGCGGGCGAGGTCCTCGGCGTCGCCGGGTTCGAAGTAGCACATGGCATTCTCCGGGAAGTAATCGCGGATGCCGTGGGTGTTGGGGGCGATGACGGGGCGGCCGAGGGAGAGATACTCGAAGAGCCGGGTGGGGAAATTGAGTTCGGTGAAGGGGGAGCGGCGGTTGGGGACGATGCCGAGATCGGCTTCGAGGATGGCGAGGGCGATGTCGGTCTGGGGTTTGGGGCCGTGGTAGGCGACACAGGATTCGAGGTCCAGTTCCCGGGTGAGGGCGAGGACGGTGTCGAGGAAAGGGGTGCGGGAACCGAAGATGTCGAGCCGGAGGCCAGGGATGTGGTGGCGGGCGATGGCGACGGCGCGGACGAGGGTGTCGATGCCATGGCGATGGACGATCGAGCCGTGGTGCATGAGGCGGAAGGCGGGGGGGCTTCCGGGTTTGGGTGGCGGGCGCTGGGAGGCGCGGGAAGGATCGAAGATGGACTCCTCGGGGGAGTTCATGACGATGCGCATCTTGTCGGGGGGGCAGCCCCGGGAGAGGAAGAGGTTGCGGAAGGCGATGTTGGGGGTGACCGAGAGGTCGGAGAAGGCGATGCTCCAGCGTTCGAGGCGACGGAGGAGCCGGACCAGGGGATGGCGGTCGGACAGGTTGTAGATGGCCGTCATCAGTTCCGGCATGGGATCGTGGAAATCGAGCACGACTTTGGCGCCGAGGAGCTTGGGGACGAGGGCCGAGAAGACCAGGACGTCCGGCATGTTGTGGACATGGACCAGGTGGTATCGGGCGGCGAGGGAGCGGCGGGAGAGGAAGAGGGCGCTGGCGAGGAGGAAGGCGGCGTACTGGACGAAGTAGGTCAGCTTGCTGTCGCGGCGGCGTTTCAGCTGGGACCGGAAGACCTGGACGCCGTGCACGGTTTCGACGGCGGGTTCATGGGGGCCTTCCGAGAGGCAGAAGAGGTCCACCTGCATGCCGGCCTCGACGAGGGCCTCGGCGGCGCGGCGGGGGCGGGGATCGGAGGGATAGTAGGAGTAAAGGATGACGGCGGCGCGGCGGCCGGCGAGGCAGGCGCGCTGGCCAACGGGATCCTCCTCCGGCCGGGCGTCCGGAGTGGAGATCTCGGGGATCGACGGGGCGGGAGCGGGAACCGGGGAAGGGGCGGGACAGGTGTCGCGGTACCAGGCGGCGAGGTCCTTGGGGAGGGGCTGCCAGTAGCGTCCGGCGTAGCGGGTGCGGACGTACTTGAGGAAGTCGAGGTAGTGGGAGGCTGGGAACTGGCGGGCGTTGCGACCCGAGCCGGAAAAATCGAGGTAGTCCGGGTGGACGTTGATCAGCGCCATGCCTCCGCGTTCGACCAGCCAGTCCAGTTTGCGCATCCAGATGGACGGGTCGCGGTGCTGGAGCAGGAGGAAGAGGGTGGAGTCCTGGGGGAGCGTGTAGGGCAGTTCGACGTAACGCCGGGATGCGGAAGGCGGCTGGCCATCGGGCCTGGCGGGGCTGTGGCGCTGGGGGGCCCAGAACGGGAAGATGGTGCCGGCGCCGTCCGGTTGGGGTTCCAGCGGGTCGGTGTCGAAGGTGGAGGCGTCGTAGAGGATGTTCAGGTCATGCAGCCAGTCGAGGTTGTGGTGCATGAAACCGGAGCGGAACCCGACGGCATTCCAGGAGGCGAGGAACTGGTTGATGCGCTGGGCCCGTTCGCGGAAGCCCTGGCGTGAGGAGTACAGGTGGCCGTCGTGGTGGAGGTCGTGGATGCCGACCTCGAAGCCCTGCTCGACGAGCCACGCGCGCAGTTCGGGCGGGACGGAGTAGGGCCCGTCCGGGATGAGGTTGAAGGAGGAGCGGAAGCCGAGCGCGTGTTCGGCCTCGGCGAGCTGCCGGACCTGATGGAGGCCGCCGATGTCTTCGACGTCATGGGTCAGGACGAGGGCGAAGTCATGTCCGTCGGGCCAGCCCGGCCAGTGGGCAGGCACGCGGGCGGAGGCGTCGAGGACGGGCCAGACATCGGCGGAGCGGCGAAGGATGCGCTGTGCGCTCCACCGACGGAGCATCATGCGGGTTCTCCAGGGGAGGTAGGGCTTGAGGAGGTAGTAGAGGCGGTTGCGCAGCATGGTGCTCAGAAAAGGGAGGGAGGGCGGGTATCCGCGGAGCCGGGGCGGCGGACATCCGCGGCGGCACGGGGCCGGGGCAGACTTCGTCCCGGTCGGTTCGCGGGGAGCGACCTGCATTGGTGGACCCGGATGGGACCCATATCCTTGGCGGAGGCGATGCCTCCCTGGGACTGTCGATGAGTGCTCCCGCGCCGGTCGCCGAGGGACGTCCGGGAGGGGGCACCGCACCGGGTGCGACGGCGAGCGGACTACAGGTCCGTATCGACCTTCCGCGGCAGATAGCGCCGGTGCTTGTTCAGGACCGCGGCCACATTGGCGCGGGATTCGGAAAGGAGGGCGACGGCCTTTTTGGCCAGCTCCGACTGGGTTTTCTCGGACTCGACCACGACGAAGGTCATGTCGAGGAGTCCGGCGACCTTGGCGGTGGCGCTGGTCTGGGTGATGGGAGGCAGGTCGAAGATGATGTAATCGTAATCGCTGGCCTTCATCCGTGGGACGAGACCGGACAGGGTCTTGGGGACGATGCCCACCTTGCCGGAGGCGGGATCGGCGAGACTGACCATGTAGAGGTTTTCCTGCACCTTGGCGACCTCGCGGGTTTCCTGTTCGAGGGCATCGCGAATGCCGGCCAGGCGGTGACCGTGTTTGAAGGGCTGGACGGAAGGGCCGCGGTCGGGATTGACGTCCACGTAGAGGACGTTGCCGTCACCGGTTTCGGACAGGGACGAGGCGAGGTTGGTGGCGAGCGTGGTGACGCCCGCGCCGTGGCCGCAGGAGGTGACGCCGACGAGCTTGGGCTTGTGGTTCAGGCCGTGGAGCTGGAAATGCATCATCAGGCGGTCGCGAAGGGCCTCGGCATAGGAATCGATCTCACCCGGGGCGGTGTAGCGGTCCTGGGCGGGTTCCGCGGGCGCATCGGGGGAGGATGGGGCGGGCGGGGGAGCGGGGAGGGCCTTGCGGGCGGTGCCGTTGAGTCGCAGGCGCGGGATGGAGAGGAAGAGTGGAAGGCGCAGGTTGCGTTCGACGTGGACCGGGCGGCGCAGGGTGTTGTCGAGCTGAAACTCGAGGAGGAAGGCGAGGGCGAGTCCGAGCACCAGGCCACCTCCGGCAAGGCCGGCGGCGATGGCCTTCCAGTTGCCGTAATCGGCGGCGGAGGGGGTTGGGTCCTGGGTGCGGGCGATGTTCGGGGTGGAGGAGCGGCCCTGGCTGAGTTCCTCTTCGACGCGGGCCCTTTCGAGGGCGGTGGAGTAGTCCACGTACTGTTTGGCGTCGATCTCGAGTTTGCGTTCGAGGCGGGAGATTTCGTCCTCCCTGTCGTTGACCTGCCGGGCCTGGGCCTGGAGCTGGGCGAGATGATTGGTGAGGGTGGTCAGCCGCACTTCGAGGCCACGGACGGCGGCGATGGCCGCGGTGGGGTCGATGGTCAATTCGGAGGGGCCTCCGCGACCGGACGGCGACGGAGCCGCCATCAGAGCGAGTTCGGGGTGGGCCGTTTCGAGGGCCTCGCGCTTGCGGACGGCTTCGGCGAGGAGGTCGCGGGTGGCGCGGAGGAAGGGGCTTTGCTCGGTGAAGCGGGTGGCCTGGTCCTGCTCCTGGAGGGTGAGGCGCTGGACATTGGCGAGGACATCTCGGTATTCGGAGAGCCTGGCGGGGGAGGCGGTGCTGGCCGGGGCTGAGGCGTCGGCGGACGTGGAGGCGGCGGCGAGGCGGTTGGTGAGGAATCCGAGGGCGACGCGGCGCTCTTCGAGCTGGATCTGGGCGTTGACGATCTCGCCCTCGATCCGGCCGATCTGGTCATTGAAGAAGCGCTTGGTTTCCCGGAGATCGACGACGTTGATGGAGTTTTTCAGTTCGCGAAGTTCGCGCTCGGTCTGTTCGAGCTGGAACCGTCGCTGATCGACCTGCCGGGCCACGTCGTTGAGGGCGTCGAACGACCGATGGACGCGGACATGCATCCGGAGGTAACTGCCGACGAGGTTGGTGAGGACGGTTTGGGCGACGAGCGGATCGGAGTGGCGGAAGGCAATGCGGAGGACGTTGCTGCGCCGGGGGACGCTGACCTCGATGCCCCGGATGACGGCCCGGTAGGCGCTGGTGACGGGGTCCGGATCCTCGGGGTTGCGGACGATGTTGGTGGCGCCGACCGACTCCACGACCTCGCGAACGAGATTGAAGCTGGTGAGCATTTCGAGCTCGGAATTGATGATGTTGTCGCCCCGCGGGTCCGGTGTGCGCACGGTCCCGCTGCCGTCCGGGGTGATGTTCCGGTTTTCGGTGACGAACCGGATATGGAGGCGCGCCTCGGAGACGTAGGTCGGCCTGGCGGTGAAATAGACGCCCGCGGCGGCAATGAGGCCGAGCAGGGTCAGGAGGAGGATTTTTCCTTTGTGGCGGAACAGGACGTAATAGATGTCCTGAGTGCTGAACCCGCCTGAGGATTGGGAATCCGCGGGGCGCGGGTTCACGACAATGGTTTCGCCTGGTCTCACGTTATTGGTCCGTTGTCCGACTGCGCCGGGGAGCGGCGTGACCCGGGTCGAACCCGGTTCGCGGAAATGTCAATGGGAGGGTGGTGGGGAGCTGCTTGGGGTGGAGGCGTTGGGAGCCTGCCGAAAGGGAGGAACGGGCATGGCGCGGCCGGGCCGCGGGATGGGAGCGGGGTATCGCGGCGGGAATGGCGCATGGGCATCCAAGGGGCCGGGTTGCCGCTGGAAGGGAACGAGCAGGTGCAGAAAGCGGCATGGGACGGGGAACGATAGGCAAAGTTTGTCAGGGTCGGGGCGGAGTCGGGAATGTTCAGGGGGCCACGACCTTCATAGTTGAGCGGACTTCATCCATTTATCGGTCGTCAGGCGGCAAGACGATAGACAAATCTGCCGATTAGGGAAGCCAGCGGTTGGGGCATGTGTTGGAAGAGGAGGGTATGCCAGCCGGAGGCGCGGTCCGGGGTGGGAATGGTTTGCCGTGTTCGAAGATCGTATCGGAGGTAGGAGACCATCCGTTCGGAAGATCCCCAGCCGCGTTTGAAGCGTCGAAGGCCTTCGTTGGCCAGGGAAGTGCGACCGAGGTCGAGGCTGGTGGCCCCTTGGCGGGCGCAAAGCCGGATGGCCTCCCGGAAGACAAGATTGTTCGGGCGCAGGGCCTGATGGGTTTCGTCGGAGGCGCCGAACTTGTAAATCGCCTGGGGGCCTGAGAAGAGGAAGACGGCTCCGGCAATCGGGGTCTGGTCTTTGAGCACCAGCAGGACGGTGCCCAATCCCGGGCTGAGCACATGGCGTTGGAGGGCGCTGAAGAACGGGTAGGGCTGGGGAGGGAGACCGTGACGGCGGCGGGTGAGGGCATGGAGCCGGGCGTAGGCGCGGATGGCGTGGGAGTCCTGACCGTGAACGGCTCGAAGGCCGGAGGCCTCGGCCTTGCGGATCGAGCGGCGGACCGCGCTGTCGCACCGATGAAGGGCGGCGGCTTCCCCTTCGGCGAGGTCGATTGTGTGCCCGAAAAACCGGACGGATGCCCGGTCCTCGCGGGTCCAAGTGGCAGCTTCACGGAGTTCCAGCGAGTGCCAACGGCGTTGCCGGCCGAGATCGAATGCCTTGGCGAGCAGGGGCTCGCGCAGGGCGACGTCGCCGAGGTCGCCCGGGACATCCGCGGTCCCGGTCGGCTGCGGTGTCGGGAGAAGCGGCGGACAATGATCGGTGAAGGGCAGGGAAGCGCCCCGCCGGCCCCGGAGGGTTCCACCGACCTCCATGAGAGGCCAGGCGGCCACGGGGCTGCCCTCGTCCTTCCGGATCAGGTAAAGCGGGGTAAAGCCGTAGGCGTCCACCAGCGTCCGGCACCAGGCGGACCGGTGAAAGACGGTGGCGCCCGGATGGCGGGACACCCAGGCATCCCACCCGGGCGAGAGCAGCGGATCGACAACCTCGACCTCGGATCCCGGGTTGGGGAGGAGCGTCCTGGCCGTCGCCGTTGCGGGCTCGAGACGGGTGGTGGGGGAAGCCATGATGGAACTCAGGTCCGTGACTCTCGGGAAGGGTTTCTATTTGGATGGAGGACCGTTGGAGGTGGAGGTGAGTTGGTTTCCCGAGGCGCGTGGGAGTGGACGGATGGGTCCGATCAATTCCCGGTCTGGCGGGAGTTCTGGGGTGTCAAGGCTTCCTGACCGGTGGGGGAGATCTGACCCAGGACGTCAGCGACGCTGGCGGCGACGTACGCAATTTGTTCCTCGGAGAGTTCGGGGAACATCGGGAGGGAGAGGAACTCGTCGGCGCAGCGTTCCGCGACAGGGAACGAACCTCGGGCGTGGCCGAGTTGGCGATAGGCGCCCTGGAGGTGGACGGGGACGGGGTAATGGATGCCGCAATGGACGCCGCGTTGGGTCAGTTCGGCGAGGACTTCGTCGCGGCGGGCCACGCGCACGGCGTAGATATGGAAGATGTGGCGGGCGTAACCGGCTTCGACAGGCAGGACGAGATTGGGCAGGTGTCCGAGCAGTTCGGTGTAACGGCGGGCGTGGGCGCGCCGCTGGGTGTTCCAGCGGGCCAGTTGCCGAAGCTTGATGCGCAGGACGGCGCCCTGGATGCCGTCCATGCGACCGTTCCAGCCGATGTGCTGGTGGTGATACTTGCGGATCTGACCGTGGTCGCGCAGGACGCGGACCTTCTCGGCCAATGCGGCGTCCTTGGTGACGACACCGCCGGCCTCGCCGATGGCGCCGAGATTCTTGCCCGGGTAGAAACTGAAGCAGCCGAAGTCCCCGAGGGTGCCGACGCGTTTGCCCTTGTATTCCGCGCCATGGGCCTGACTGGCGTCCTCGACCACCGCCAGGCCGTGGCGGGCGGCGAACTCCAGGATCGGGTCCATGTCGGCGGGTTGACCGAACAGGTGGACTGGAATGATCGCCTTGGTGCGCGGGGTGAGGGCTTTTTCGAGGGCCTCGGGATTGAGGTTGTAGGTGGATTCGTCAATGTCGGCGAAGACGGGGGTGGCCCCGGTGAAACTGATGGCCTCGGCGGTGGCCATGAAGGTGCCCGGAGCGGTGATGACGTCGTCGCCGGGCCCGACGCCGAGGGCGAGGAGGGCGAACCAGAGGGCGTCGGTGCCATTGCCGACCCCGATGGCGTGGGGTGCCTGACAGAAGGCGGCGAAGTCCTCTTCGAACCGGGTTACGAAGGGGCCGCCGGCAAAGGCGCAGGTGTCGAGCACTTCGCGAATGGCGGCTTCGATTTCGGCCCTGAGAGGGGCGTGTTGAGCTTGGAGATCGAGGAAGGGAACGTTCATGGGGTCAGGGTTGGGGGTCGATGGAATGGAAATAGGATCCTTGGCGATCGGGCCGGCTGCCGCGGGGATGCCCTGCGCCTGGCCGGCGCGCATCCCGTCCTCCTTGGTCGGCTGCGTTACCCCCTGCGGCTATCCGGGGACGACGCAAGCCTGTCAATCGGAAACTGTGTCCTGGGGCGTCGTCGAGTGCGGATCGAGGGTCCGCAGGATGCGGGCCGGGTTGCCAACGACGACGGTGTCGTTGGGGACATCGCGGGTCACCACCGCCCCGGCGCCGACCACGGCGCGTTCTCCGACGGTGATCCCGGCGAGAAGGGTGGCGTTCGATCCGATGGAAGCGCCCCGTTTGACCAGCGTGGGGACGCACTGCCAGTCGGCCTCGCTCTGGGGGCGGCCATCGGGATTGGTGGCACGCGGGACCAGGTCGTTGATGAACATCACTCCGTGGCCCACGAAAACCTCATCCTCGATGGTGACGCCACTGCAGATGAAGGTGTGACTCGAGATCTTGCACCGGCGTCCGATGCGGACGTCCTTCTGAATCTCGACGAACGTGCCGACCCGGGTGTCGTCCCCGATATCGCAACCGTAGAGGTTGACGAAGCCGAAGAGGCGGACGCCTTTGCCCAATCGGACATCGGGCGCCACGCGGAGAAAATCGCCTGCGGGAGTGCTCACGCGGCCAGAGGGGTGAGGGGTTCCGGTCAGGCGGCGGAACCGGTGACGGAGCGGGACGAGCGGCGTCGGCTTCCCGTGGATCGGGTTGCGGCACGGCGTGTCGAAGAACCGGGGCCTCCCGGGACGGCTGCCACCGGTGACTTTGCGGCCTGCCTGGG
The DNA here is from genome assembly GCA_019634625.1 of Verrucomicrobiia bacterium. Taxonomy (NCBI): domain Bacteria; kingdom Pseudomonadati; phylum Verrucomicrobiota; class Verrucomicrobiia; species Verrucomicrobiia bacterium. The sequence goes on along the minus strand of JAHCBA010000004.1, from coordinate 159,331 downwards.
CGCGGGAGGCAATCCGGCAGGCGGGGCCACCGGGGTCGGCGCGGGGGCGGTCAGGTCCACCGGGGCTCCATTCTGCTGAAGGGAGAGTGAGGAGGCCTCGAGGATGCGGACCAGTTGGTGGGCCTGTTCGCCATCGCTCAGCGGGCGCTGGCCGAACCGGATGCAGTCCACGAAGTGCTGGCATTCGAGCCGGAGCGGCTCCTCCTGGCGGACGTAGGGGACGTACACATCGCCGTAGTGATAGGCGTAGTGAAACTCGGCGAAGGTGTCGTAATGGGGGGGGGAATCGACCCGGGCGTCGAAGATGCGGATCTTTTCGAGGCTTGCCGTGTCGTCATAGACGATCATGCGGCGGCTGCCGACGATGGTCATCTCGCGGGTCTTGCGGGGATCGAGCCAGCTGCTCTGGACGATGGCGGATCGATTTTTGGAGAAGCCGAGCCAGAGGGAGGTGACGTCTTCGACGCGAGGGGAGACGTTGGCGCTTCCGCAGCAGTTCACCCGCTGGGGCAGTTCGCCGAGGATATAGAGGATGATCGAGAGGTCGTGAGGGGCGAGATCCCAGGCGACGTTGATGTCCTTCTGGAACAGGCCGAGGTTCAATCGTCGCGCGGAGATGTACCGCACCTCGCCGATATCGCCGGCGTCCACGATCTGCTTGATGCGGCGCACGACCGGGGAGTAGAGGAATGTATGTCCCGCCATGAGGATGACACCCTTCTGGCGGGCCAGAGCGACGAGTTCCGCGCACTCGGCGGAACTGGTGGCCAGGGGTTTCTCGACGAGGACGTGTTTGCCGGCTTCGATCGCGGCCTTGGCCATGCGGTGGTGAAGGCCGACCGAAGTGGCGACCACCACGGCGTCCAGTTTTCCCTGGGACAGGAAGCGGGGGAAGTCGGTGTACGCCTCGACATCCCGGTAGAGGTTCTGAACATGCCGCAGTCTTTCGGTGTTCAGGTCGCAGATCGCCCGAAGTCTGGCGTCCGGGAGGGAGGCAAAATTGCGGATGAGGTTGGGCCCCCAATAGCCGCATCCGACGACACCGACGTTGATTTTGGCAGACATGAGCTGGGAAGGGAGATGCATGGGCGACGCCGGTCAGCGCGCCCCGGATCATCCGACAACGCCTGAGCCGTCCGCAGTAGCAATCGGCACAGGTTGGCTCCGGCTTAAGCGCTGTCTTCCCGTTTGTGCCCGATTCCAGAGTGCGTACACCAGTTGGAGCATCAGGGCCTTGGGCGTGGCGACAAGAATGCGGAGATCCAGCCAGAGCGACTGGGTCCGCACGTACTCGATGTCGAGGCGAATCATTTCCAGGAACGTGGTGCGATTCTTGCCGCGCACCTGCCAGAGGCCGGTCATGCCCGGGAGTCCGGCGAAGCGCTCGCGCTGCCAGGGTTGAAACTGCTGCGCCTCGTAAGGAATACAGGGGCGGGGACCGACCACGCTCATTTCGCCCCGGAAGACGTTGTAAAGCTGGGGCAACTCGTCGATGCCGAGGGCTCGAAGGATCTTGGCACCCGGGAGCAACCGGGGATCCACCGTGTCGAGCTTCTGCATGGGCTTGTCACTGGCCAGGATCTGCTTGAGGTGCTGCTGGTGGGACGCGGTGCTGCAATCAGGCTGCATGGTGCGCAACTTGAAGCACTTGAAACGACGTCCGCCCCGTCCGACACGTTCCTGGACGAAGAGCAGGGGGCCGTGCGAGACGAGGGAAACCCACGCTGCCGCAAGGAGAAATACGGGGCCGACCACCGGCAGAACCATGAGCAGCAGGAACACGTCCAGGACCCGTTTCCAGGTCGGGACGGGAATTGCTTCCGGAAATCCCTCCAGATTGCCGGAGGCGGGTCCGAAGGGTTGTGTGGTGGGAGCGCCCATGCTGGAGGGGCTCATGCTGGGAGTGCTCATGCGCGGTTCCCTCCCTGGGCTGGGCAATCTGTTCTGACCGCTGCGGCCCCTTCGAGGGGCTGCCGGACGCCTTTGACGGCTCCGAATGCACTGAAACGACTCTTCAACATAATGGAACGACTTATTGACCTCCCGCTACAACGAGGCGTCATGGGAAACGCAGGTAGAGGAAAACACGGCGGGAGAAGGGCGTCAACGGGAAAATAGGGAATTTTCTCAGACCTAATGCTTTAGTCTTATAGGGTTCAGCGCCTGCCTTAGGCGAGTTGGGTGGAATTGCCGTAACTACTTGAATGTAAGTACGTTGGATTTCTCTGGAAAGTCGGGGGGCGGGGTGCGTTTTCGGTCGGGTTAAGGAAACGCCGTAGAAAACGGGGGGGCAGGTGCCTGAAGCGACCCGTTCAGCGACCCGGTTTGAGGTGTGGGCTTGCCTTGGGGAGGGAGCCCACCAGCCTTGGCCTCCGATGAATCGAAACGGAGCGTCCAGAGGCTGGGATTACGATGTCGCCGTGATTGGCGGAGGAAGTGCCGGCTACGCGGCGGCTCGAACCGTGGCCGCCGCAGGACGGCGGGCAGTCGTCGTGGACGGCGCCGACACCTTGGGCGGGCTATGCATCCTGCGCGGGTGCATGCCGACCAAGGCGCTGCTGTGGGCGGCGGAGATCCGGCACTGGATGCGGAACGCCCGGACGTGGGGAATCGAGCCGGTTTCCGGCACGTTTTCGTGGGCGGACGTCCTGGCGCGCAAGGACGCCCTCATTCGGGAGTTTGCCGAGTACCGGCAGGGGCAATTGAAGGATGGGCGGTTTGACCTGATCCGCGAGCGGGCGCGATTCCTCGATGGACACACCCTGGCGCTGGGAGACGGTGGGGACCGTTTGACGGCGGATCAGTTTGTGGTGGCGACGGGATCAACCGTGAGCCCGCCTCCCCTGGCTGAGCTGGACGACGCGGGTTTTCTGACCAGCGACGAACTCATTCATCTGCCGACGCTGCCGGAGTCGATGATCGTCCTGGGCGGCGGGGCCATTGCGCTGGAGTTCGCCCAGATGCTGGCACGATTCGGGGTCGAGGTGACCGTGATCCAACGGAGCGCGCGGGTGCTCAGTGGCTTCGATGCGGATGTCGGGGAGGCGTTGGAGGAGGCGCTGAGGGCAGAGGGGATCACCGTCTGGACCGGGACCGGACTGCTGTCTGCAAGGCGGGAGGGGGCGGATCGGGTGGTGCGCTTCCGCCATGGGGACGACGAGCGGGAATCCCGGGCGGAGGCGGTGCTGCTGGCGTTGGGGCGGCGGCCGAACCTGGACGGGTTGGGGTTGGAGACGGCGGGGGTTCGGGTTGAGGGCGGGCGGATTGTCACGGACGCCCGGATGCGGACCCGTGCCGGGAACATCTTTGCGGCCGGGGACTGCACGGGGCCGCACGACATCGTGCATCTGGCGGTTCGGCAGGGGGAGATCGCGGGGCACAATGCGGTGGATCCGGACCGGCCGTGGGAGATGGATTATCGATTGCTGACGCGGGTGGTCTTCACTGAGCCGCAGGTGGCGGTGGTGGGATTGGGAGAGCGGGAGGCCGGGAGGCAGGGCATCCCGCACCGGGTGGCGCGGTACCGGTTCGAGGACCACGGGAAGGCGCTGATCATGGGGGCGCGCCACGGGTTCGTGAAGCTGCTGGCGGATGTGGAGGAAGGTCGGATTCTGGGTGGGGCGTGCGTCGGGCCCATGGGCGGGGAATTGATCCACGAGATTGGGGTGGCGATGAGCGCGGGACTGACGGCCGCGCAGCTGGCGGCGGTGCCGCATTATCACCCCACGCTGGCGGAGATCTGGACCTATCCGGCGGAGGAGCTGGCGGAGGGATGAGGCGTTGCGGAGCTTGTCCCCGCGGGACGGCGGAATTCCGGGAGTACCGAGTCGGAGGGGGCCGTCAACAATTGTATGTCTGACGCAGTATATCTCTGTCGTCAACAAAAGGTTGCCTGACTTACTATTGGCCAACGCCTCTCCCGATCGGCTGGGGCCTTGGCAGCGTGGGGATGGACGGAAGATGGCCGTGGTGTCGTGTTTCTGTTGAACCGGGCGGGCCTTCGGCTAAAGCTGCCCGGCAAAAATCGGAGACGAAGACGTTATGAGCGCACTGTTCTTGTTGGTGTTTCTGGGGACGATGGGGCTGGCGCTGCTGGCCCAGATGTACGTGAAGTCGATGTTTCGCCGGTACAGTCGGGTGCCGGGATCGAGCGGGTACACGGGGGCGCAGGTGGCGGCGGAGATCCTGCGGCGGAACGGCATCACCGAGGTGAGCATCCACGAGCACCAGTCCTTTCTGGGCGACCACTACGATCCGCTGCACAAGCGACTGGTGCTGTCGAGCGACGTGTACCATGGGAATTCGCTTTCGGCGCTCGGGGTGGCGGCCCACGAGGCGGGACACGCGATCCAGCACAAGAATGCGTACCTGCCCCTCCAATTGCGGATGCTGGCCGTGGGGGCGACGAACTACGCGAGCCAGTTGGTGATGTGGCTGCCGATCATCGGGATGGTCACGGGGCTGTTCCAGACCTACACGGGCCTGGCGCTGATGGCGGCGGGGTGGGGGGTGATCATGCTGTTCAATCTGATCACGCTGCCGGTCGAGTACGATGCCTCGCGGCGGGCGAAGGACATGTTGTCGCGGCTGGGGTTCCTGCGGACGCCGCAGGAGGGGCAGGGGGTGGCGGCAGTGCTGAACGCGGCGGCGCTCACGTATGTGGCGGCCTTCATCACCTCGCTGGCGTACATGCTGATGTACCTGCTGCCGCTGCTGATGGGACGATCCCGGGATTGACTCCGGACCGGGGCGGGTGAGGGGATGCGGTCATGAAATGGTCGTTGCGACTCGGGCGCTACGCGGGGATCGACGTGTATTTGCACGTCACCTTCGTGTTGTTTCTGGGGTTCATTGGGACCGCCATCTTCCTGGGAAGCCGTTCGATGGCGGCAGCGATCCACGGGGTCTTCTTTCTATGTTCCGTGTTTGGCTGCGTGCTGCTGCACGAGTACGGGCACGCGCTGGCGGCGCGGCGGTATGGGATCCGGACGCGGGACATCACGCTGTTGCCGATCGGGGGGGTGGCGAGGCTTGAACGGATGCCGGACCGGCCGTTGCAGGAGTTGTGGGTGGCGCTGGCGGGGCCGGCGGTGAATGTGGTGATCGCCGTGCTGCTGGTTCTCTGGCTGCTGGCGACAGGGCAACGGCTGGGGACGGGATCGATGGGATTGATGGAGGGCTCGATGGCCGCCCGGCTGTTGGTGGTGAACACGATGCTGGTGGTGTTCAACATGATCCCGGCGTTCCCGATGGATGGGGGGCGGGTGTTGAGGGCGCTGCTGGCAATGAGGATGGAGTACGCGCGGGCGACGCAGATTGCCGCCTCGCTGGGGCAGGGGATCGCCCTGATCTTCGCGGTGTTTGGGTTGCTGGGGCTGTTGGGGGGCATGGGGAACCCGCTGTTGCTCTTCATCGCCCTGTTTGTCTGGATCGGGGCGAGCCAGGAGGCGGGGCTGGCCCAGTTCCGGTCGAACCTGTCGGGGGCGCGGGTGCGGGACGCCATGGTGACACACTTCGCCGTGCTGGGGCCCTCGGACCCGCTGGCGCGGGCGGTGGACCTGGTGCTGGCGGGGTCGCAGCAGGATTTCCCGGTCGTGGATGGGCGCCGGGTTGTGGGGGTGCTCACCCGGCAGCAACTGGTGGCGAGTCTGGCGGAGCAGGGGAAGTGGGTGCCGGTGAGTGCGGCAATGGATCGAAACTTCATCGTGGTCGAGGCTTCCGGGGATCTGAACGAGGTCCTGGCAGCGCACAGCGGCCGGGGCCAGGGACTGGTGCCGGTGGTGGAGCGGGGTGAACTAGTCGGGCTGCTGACCTGGGACAATGTGACGGACTATGTGCTGATCCGGTCGGCCTTGAATTCCGGGCGTCGCGGGTCTTCCGGACTGCCACCGATTCTGCATGACCGGGGGGCCAGGTCCTGATCCGGGCTGGATGACCGACACAAGAATCGAGGAACTGAAGGGGTTGCTTCCCCGGTGCATGTTGCCGGACTGGGTGCGGCTGGGATCGCGTCTGGCACGGGTGATACGGGACCGGCGGCATCCGGGATCGCACGATGCGGTGATTGACCGCCTGCTGGAACGGGGGCGGGCGTCGGTGGCGCTGCGGGAGTGGCGGGCGGAGCACCGGCCCCCGGTGACGGTGCCGGCGGATCTGCCGATTGCGGCGCGGCACGAGGACCTGGTGGCCGCGATCCGGGCGCACCCGGTGGTCGTGGTGGCCGGGGAGACGGGTTCGGGGAAGACGACCCAGATTCCGAAGATGTGTCTGGAGGCGGGCCTGGGGATCGAGGCCCGCATCGGATGCACGCAGCCGCGACGGGTGGCGGCGTTGTCGGTGTCGCGGCGGATTGCGGAGGAACTCGGGGTGGCGTGGGGGCGCGAGGTGGGGTGCAAGATCCGGTTCGATGACCGGTCGAGTCCGGAGACGTTCATCAAGCTGATGACGGACGGGATGCTGCTGGCGGAAGTGCAGGGGGATCCGCTGCTTTCGGAGTACAACGCCATCGTGCTGGACGAGGCGCACGAACGGAGCCTGAACATCGACTTCCTCCTCGGGCACCTGAAGGGCCTGCTGGCGCGGCGGGACGATCTCAAACTGATCATCACCTCGGCGACGATCGACACGGCGACCTTTGCCCAGGCCTTCGGGGGGGCACCCATTCTTGAAGTCTCGGGGCGACTGTATCCCGTCGAGGTGGAGTACCGTCCGCTGGCGGCCGAGGACGAGGAGAGCGGGGAATGCACCTACGTGGATGCGGCGGTACGGGCGGTGGAGTCGGTGGTGGACGACGGGGCGCGGGGGGACGTGCTGGTGTTCATGCCGGGGGAGCGCGACATCCGGGAGACGACGGATCAACTCGAGGGCCGGTTGGGCGGGAGGGTCGAGGTGGTGCCGTTGTATGGGAGGCTGAGTTCGGGCGACCAGCAGCGGGTGTTCGCCCCGGGGGGGCGGCGCCGGGTGGTGGTGGCGACCAACATCGCGGAGACCTCGCTCACGATCCCGGGGATCCGTTATGTCGTGGACACCGGTCTGGCCCGGATCAGCCGGTACAGTCCGCGGACCCGGACGCGGCGCCTGCCGATCGAGGCAATTGCGCAGAGCAACGCGAACCAGCGGAAGGGACGGGCGGGGCGGGTGGAGTCGGGGATCTGCATCCGGCTGTATTCCGAGGAGGAATTCGAAGGGCGTCCGGTTTACGGGCAGCCGGAGATCCAGCGGGCGAACCTGGCGGAGGTGATCCTGCGGATGAAGGCCTTCCATCTGGGCGATATCGAGACCTTTCCCTTTCTCGATCCGCCGACACCGGCGGCGATCCGGTCGGGGTATGCCCTGCTGGAGGAGTTGGGGGCGTTGGATTCCTCGCGCGAGCTGACGCCGCTGGGGCGCGATCTGGCGCGGCTGCCGATCGATCCGACGCTGGGCCGGATGCTGCTCGAGTCGCAACGCGAGCATGCGACGCGGGAGCTGCTGATCATTGCGTCGGGCCTGAGCATCCAGGATCCGCGCGAGCGGCCGATGGAACGGCAGGCGGAGGCGGAGGCGGCGCATCGGCGTCATGTGCATCCGCGGTCGGATTTCCTGACCCTGCTCAACCTTTGGGAGGCGGTGCACGAGCGTTGGGAGGCGCTGCGGACGCAGGGGCAGCGGCGGAAGTTCTGCCGGGAGAATTTCCTTTCCTACGTGCGGATGCGGGAGTGGCAGGACTTGCACGGGCAGTTGTGGGACGCCCTCGAGGAACTGGGAACGGTGCGCCTGAACGAGAGCAATGCCGCCTACGAGGCCGTGCATCGCGCGGTGCTCTCGGGATTGCTGGCGCATGTTGGGCGCCGGGAGGAGCGGAACCGCTACAAGGGGGCGGGGAACCGCATCGTCCACCTGTTTCCCGGTTCGGCCCTGTTCGAGCGGGGCGAGAAGCCTGAACGCCGGGGGAAGGGCGGGGCGCGCCCGGACGACGACCGGGCAACGCGGGTCCGGAGCGCCCAGCCTGCCTGGGTGGTGGCGGGCGAGATTGTCGAGACTTCCCAAGTCTATGCGCGGACCGTGGCGGGGATCGATCCGGAATGGATTGTCGCCGTGGCGCCGCACCTATGCGAGGTCACCCATCGGGATCCGCGTTGGAGCGCCGAGGCGGGCCGGGTTGGGGCGGACGAGATCACGACGTTGTACGGCATGGAGGTGCGGCGCCGGTGGGTGGCGTACGGACCGATCGACCCGGTGGCGGCCACGGAAATCTTCATCCGTTCGGCGCTGGTGGCGGAGGAACTCCTGCCGCGCCCGCGCGGTTCGGGGGAGACCGAGGGACCGGCGCGGGGCGATCGGGCTGGCAAGGCGGCCTGGCGCGACCGGTTGGGAAACTGGACCCGGACGGACGAACGTCCGCGGGAATGGCCGGCGCGGTACCGGTTCATCGAGCACAACCGCAAGGTGCGCGAAGCGGTCGAGAACTGGCGCACGCGGGTGCGACGGCAGGACCTCGGGGACGTGGACGGCGCCCTTCAAACATTCTACGCGCGGCAGTTGGAGAACATGTCGTCGCGGGACGATCTGGACCGATGGATCGGTGAGCGGGGAGCGGCCGGGCAGGAGGCGCTGGGCGTGACCGAGGCCGACCTGGCGGGGGGCGAGGAGACCGCCTACGACCGGGAAGCCTTTCCGGACACGGTGCAGGTGGGGGGGCAGCCGGTTCCGCTGCGCTACGCCTACGCGCCGGGCGAGGAGCACGACGGCGTCACCGTGAGGGTGCCGTTCACGCTGGCGGATTCGGTGTCGCCGGCGATGCTCGAGTGGGCGGTGCCGGGGTTGCGGGAGGCCAAGGCGGAGGAGTGGCTTCGGGCGCTTCCGAAATCGCTTCGGGCACGCCTGCTGCCGATTGCTCCCAAGGCTGCGGAAATGGCGCGGGATTTCCGGCCCGAGGGACCTTCCCTGGGCCATGACCTGGCGCGCTTCATCCGGGAGCGATATGGCGTCCCGGTGCCGCCGGACGCATGGGCGCCGGACACGCTTCCACCGCACTTGCGGGCGAGGGTTGAGGTGGTGGGGCCGGACGAGAAGCCGCTGGTGGCTTCGCGGGATTGGGCGGCGGTGCGGCGCCAGTTGGCGGAGGTCAAGCCGGCCGTGCCAGCGTCGGGAGCGGCCGGGGATGCCGCGTGGCGTGCGGCGGCAGCCCGCTGGGAACGATGCCAGGTGACCACATGGTCGTTCGGTGACCTCCCCGAGCGCGTGACGGTGCGGGAGGGTCCGGGTTTGCCCGAGTACGGCTGGCCGGGGCTCGAGGTGGCAGGCGAGTCGGTCGATGTGCGGTTGTTCCGGTCGGCCACCGAGGCGAAGGCGAAGACCGGGTCCGGGTGGTGGCGCCTGATCGAACTGGCCCTGGGTCGGGATGTGGCCTGGCTGCGGAAGGATCTGCGGGCATTGACCGCCGTGGGGCCGTTGTACGCGCCGATCGGGACTGTCGAAGAACTCGAGGAGACGGCGTACCGGCACCTGATGGCGCATGTGGTCGGACCGGGCCCGTCCGGGGCGCTCACCGAGCGGGCGTTTCTCGCGGCGGTGGCGTCGGCCCGGGGACGGTTGACGGGATTGTCGGGGCCATGGATGGAGCGGTTGCGCGGGATTCTCGAATTGCGTCGTGACGTCGTGCGGCGGATGGGAGGGGAATCGTCAGCGGCGGCGGCGGGGCCACGACCGGGAGCGGCGCGGGTGGTGAAGGATTTGAGCCAGTTGGGACAACTGGCCCTTGGCGCCAGAGCGATCCCCGCACAGCCCGCGGCCCGCGGTCCGGTCCGGGTGGGTGAGGCGGAGTTGGGTGAGTTGATGGGGGCGCGATTCCTGGAGCGGGTCTCCCTGGAACGGCTGGGTCATTTTCCCCGTTACCTGAAGGCCCTGTTGCTGCGCCTCGAACGGGCCGGGGTGAACCCGGCGAAGGACCGGGAACGGGAGGCGCAGGTGACGCCGTGGGCGACGGCCTGGCGGACGTCCGCGGGCAAGGCATGGTCCGAGGAGAAACGGCGGGAACTCGAGGCGTTCCGGTGGATGATCGAGGAGTTCCGGGTGTCGCTGTTTGCCCAGGAGTTGGGAACGCCGACGCCGATTTCGGCGAAGCGCCTTGAGGCGCAGTGGGAGAGGTTGAGGTTGATGGCGTGATACCTGAAACCTGAAACCTGAAACCTGAAACCTGAAACCTGAGGCCTGAAATCAGAAATCAGAAATCTGGAACCGGGGGGCGGAGATCAACAATTGGTACGGATTTGAGCCCGCTGCTCCGTCGCCGGACGGAATGCCTCGATGCCGGATGTGCTGAGGGACTTGAGGGTCGTTGGAGGATGGTGCCGGGAGGGCGGAGGGGAGGCCGCCTCCAAGCCTTCCCGGCACCTCGCGCTGGGGGAGGGTCAGGATGCCGTTCGGCGGAGGGTGGTCGGGGTGCCCGGAGTTTTGGTGCCGTCCAGGACCGCCTCGCAGGTGGCGGTGAGGGTCTTGGTCGGACTGCCATCGCAGTCGAGGTAGCCGGTCTCGGGATTGCCGGCGGGCCAGCGGCCGGTTTGGAGGTTGCGGAGGTAGAGCATGCGGTCGTGGAGGATGGCGCGCACGGGGCAGCCTTCATCGCGGGGCCGCCCGACATCGTTGCGTTCGCGACCGAGGAGCACGTGATCGCGCCGGGGATCGACCTGACCGGAGCGTGGGGAGCGGAAGAGACCGACGAGACCGCGTCCCGGGGACGGGGCGAGGCCGGAGCGGTCCCAGGGGATGCCGGCGACCTCGAGAAGCGTGGGGGCGAGGTCGATGAAGCTTTCGGTGGTGGGCCGGAAGCGTCGGTCGATGCGCCGGCCGATCTGGCCACAGGGCGCCGGGGTGTCATGCGGTCCGGCGGCGATGCCATCTCAAGCCGCGGTCTGCTGGCTGAACACCTGCATTCCTTCGGCCTTCGCCAGGTCGGACTGGCGTTGGTCGAAGGTCAGGAAAACCCCGGTTTCCAACAACAACGCGCAGGCCACATGAAGCAGGTCGATCGCCCGGGCACCAAGTCGATCGGTGTGTGAGGTCGAAAGCCGTCGTGCGCGGTCCAGCGCGGAGTCCATGTCCAGCGCCACCGCCTGGAAAGCACCCCGTTTCAGGAAGCCGCCCAGACGCGACAAGGCCGCGTCACGCTCGCGATGGATGCGCGCCCGCTGGCCGGATGGGAGCACGCGTCGCTCGTGAAAGGCGCGCTGCCGGATGCTGTTCTCCACTTCCAGCGTGTGCAACAGCAGGTATGGAAGCGGGGGACGGCCCAGCCGGCGATACTCCGCAACCCCTTGCTCAGCCCCGGACTCTCCGGTGACCAGTCGGAGCAGAAAGCTGCTGTCCGCGTAAACTCTCATCGCCTCGATTCCTCGATCAGGGCGGCGGCGCTGACCGGGGAGCGTGGACTGCGCAGCGCTTCCTCGAGCAACTCATCGATGGCGCGAGCGCGATCTTCGTCGTGATCCTCCAAGACCACCGGGTGGATGACCCAAAGAGGCCGTCCGCTGTCCGTGACCTGGACGCTCTGGCCGGAACGGGTCCAGCGTTTGACCTTCAGTGGCTCGCGAACCAGCTGGCGCAGCGGGATTGTTTTCAAGGCGTCTGACGCTAGTGTCAGACGCGCCTGGCGTCAAGGTGGGGTCCGTACTCATGGCGCAGATGACGCAGCGTCGCAGTCTTCCTATTGCACAAGGATGCATACCATGCTCCCCGGGTCGATCCGGGGAATCTCCCTGGTCGCCTCCCCGGTGCATCCCGGAGTTGTGGGTGAGGAGGCAGCGAACCGGAGGGACGAGCTCCGCGAGTTGAATGGATACGGCTTATGGGGCCGGGAGAGGTTCGAAGTCGGTGGGGTGGACCCATGGGGCGCGGACGTCTTCGCCGCGGAGGAGGCGTTCGTGAAAGTGGGCCTGGGCGGGTTGGGCGTAGGGGTAGCGGTCGAAGATGTCGCCGTCGCCGAGGATGCGCGGGTCTTCCTGCGCGCGCAGGGCTTCGACAAGGCGGGCTTCGAGGGCGGCCTTGGTGGCGGCGTGGGCGGGAAGGCCGGCGAGATTGTGGAGGCAGTCGGGATCGTCGCGGAGGTTGTAGAGTTCCTCGGCGGGGCGGTGTCCGAAGCAGAGGGCCCAATGGGGATCGTCGGGATCCGCGCGGCGGGATTCGAGGATGAGGGTCTTGGTCGGACTGCCATCGCAGTCGAGGTAGCCGGTCTCGGGATTGCCGGCGGGCCAGCGGCCGGGTTGGAAGTTGCGGAGGTAGAGCATGCGGTCGTGGAGGATGGCGCGCACGGGGTAGCCTTCATCGCGGGGCCGCCCGACATCGTTGCGTTCGCGACCGAGGAGCACGTGATCGCGCCGGGGATCGACCTGACCGGAGCGTGGGGAGCGGAAGAGACCGACGAGACTGCGTCCCGGGGACGGGGCGAGGCCGGAGCGGTCCCAGGGTATGCCGGCGACCTCGAGAAGCGTGGGGGCGAGGTCGATGAAGCTGACGGTGTCGTCGAGGACGCGCCCCGGGTGGGGGATGCCGTCGGGCCAGCGGAGGGCGAGGGGAACGCGGTTGGCGTCCTCGTAGGTGTTGCCCTTGAGGCGGGGGAAGGGCGGGCCGTGGTCGGAGGTGACGAGGACGAGGGTGGTATCGAGGAGACCACGGGCGGCGAGGAGGTCGAGCATGCGTCCGAGGTGGCGGTCGAAGTGTTCGACTTCGAAGGCGTAGTCGAGGAGGTCGTGGCGGACGGTGGGCAGATCGGGCCAGTAACCGGGGACGCGGTCGATGTCTTCGAGGCGTTTGCCGCCCTGGGCCATGCCGGAGCCGAACTGGAAGCCGCGATGGGGTTCGAGGGCGCCATACCAGAAGCACCAGGGGCGGTCGTCGGGAGCGGCTTCGAGGAAGTCCTCGAAATTGGCGGCGTAGTCGGCGGGGGCGATGCCGGTGGCGGGGGGTGGGGCGCGTCGGGCGTTGAAGGCGAATCCGGTGAGGCGGCGGGGTTGGCCGAGCGAATTGGTGGCCACGCCGGGGCCCCAGCCCTTCTGGGTGTGACCGACGAACCAGCCGTGTTCGGCGAGGGCTTCGGGCCAGGTCTTGAACTCGGGCGGGAAGAAGGGGACGTGATTGGCGGCGGCCTTGAGCTGCCAGGGGTTGCGTCCGGTGAGGAGGCTGGCGCGGGAGGGGGCGCACTTGGCGGTGGGAGTGTAGGCGTGGCGGAAGAGAAGTCCCTCGCGTGCGACGCGGTCGAAGGCGGGCGTGCGGATCCAGCGGGTGCCGTAGGCGCCGGCATGGGCGCCCCAGTCGTCGGCAATGGCGATGAGGATGTTTGGCGGGCGAGGTGTGTCTGAATGGGCGGGCGAAGGGGCCGGGACGACGGCAAGAAGGAGCGCCGCGAGCGGGAGGGATTGGAGGAGGGGAGGGAAGTGGGGCATCAGCGCGTGGCGACGGGAGAGGATGGGGGCGAAGGCGGGTCGATGAGGGAACGGGCGGCGGCGCGGAGCCGGTCGGCGAGGGTTCGGGTGACGCGGGAGAGTTTGCCGATCCAGAGGAGCCCGACCGGGATGCGCGGGAAGTCGTCGAGGGGCAGGACGCGGACGCCGGGGGGCGGGGGGACGCCGGGGATGCGGATGCCGAGGCCGACGCCGAATCCGGCGGCGACGTAGGTGGCCACGAGTTCGAGGGTGCCGACTTCGAGGGTGACGGGCCAGGCGAGGCCGCGGCGTTCGAGTTCGCGATGGAAGACGCGGGGTCCGGCCTCTTCGGCGGGCATGCCGACGAGGGGTTCGGAAAGGCGGTCGGCGGCCAGGATGCGATCGGCGTTTCGGGCGGGATGGCGTGGGGGGACGAGCAGGGCGAGTTCGAGTTCGATGAGGATTTCCGAGCGCAGTCCGGTGGCGATGGAGCGGTCGATGACGGTCACGGCGAGGTCGATTTCGCCGGCTTCGAGGAGGGATTCGAGGTGGTGCTGGTATCCGGTACGGAGGACGAGCTGGAGATTGGGGAACTGTTCCCGCAGGGCGCGGGCGATGGCGGGCAGGTGATCCTTGAGGACGGTCTGGGAGGCGCCCAGCCGGAGCCGGGCGGAGGCCTCGCGCTGGAGCCGGCGTTCGAGGTCGTCGAGGCCGGAGAAGAACGGTTCGAGGACGGCGAAGAGGTCGCGTCCGGCGGCGGTGAGTTCGAAGGGGCGCCGCCGGAAGAGGGTGACGCCGAGGTGATCTTCGAGGGTCAGGATCTGGCCGCTGACGGCGGGTTGCTGGATGCCGTAGGGCATGTGGCGGACCGCGCCGGCGATGCCGCGGTGGCGGGCGACGTAGTAGAAGAGTTCGAGATGATGGAGGTTGAGCATGGCGGGCGCGGCGTTGGGGGCGGGCCGCCGGGCGGACGTCAGCGGCGGAAGGATTTCTCGAAGTCGTCGGTACCGGTGGCGACGGTTTTCTTCTGGAAGCGCGACTCGGCAATGAGCTGGTTGAGGCGGGCCTCGTAGGCGGCACCCTCGAGGGGCAGGTCGAGGGTCTTCTCGAGGAGGGAGGAGAAGAGCATGGCGTTGGCGAGTTCGATGGAATGGAGGCCCTCCTCGCCGGCGACGAGCGGCGGGGTGCCATCGAGGATGGCATCGACGAAACCCTGCATGAGCTGGGCGTGGGGAAGGGTGGCGTTGCCGAAGGGAATCTCGATCCGCCAGGTATCGGGCTTGGCGAAGCCGCTGGTGGTGGTGCGGTTGAACTCGACGGCATCGACCTCGTTGCGATCGAAGACGAGGCGGTCGTTTTCGAGGACCAGACGGCCGCGTGAGCCGGCGATCTCGAGGCGATTCGTCCCGGGGGCCTCGGCCGTGGTGGAGATGAAGGTGCCGGTGGCGCCGTCGGGCCAGAGGAGCTGGGCGGTGACGGTATCTTCGACCTCGATGTTGCGGTGGCGGCCGAGCTGGCAGAACCCGCGGACCTGCGAGGGCATGCCGACGAGCCATTGCAGGGTGTCCAGGTTGTGGAGGCACTGGTTGATCAGGACACCGCCGCCCTCGCCCTTCCAGGTGGCGCGCCAGTCGCTGCTCGCGTAGTAGGCGTCGGTGCGGAACCAGTCGGTGTTGATCCAGGTGAGTCGCATGAGCCGGCCGAGTTCCCCGTTCTGGAGAAGCTGCCGAATCTTCTGGTAGCGGGGTTCGATGCGGAGCTGGAACATGGCGGCGAAGACCTGTTTGGGCCGGGTCCGGGCGGCGGCGATGAGGCGTTCGCCGTCGGCCTTATGGGCCGCGATGGGCTTCTCGACCATGATGTGCAGGCCCTTTTCGAGGGCGGCGATGCCGATGGTCACATGCTGGTAATGGGGGGTGGCGATGATGACGGCATCGGTCTGACCGGAGCGGAGGAGTTCGTCGGCGTCGGTGAAGAGGGCGGGACCGCGGTCGCGGAAGGGTTCGAGTTCGCGGGGGACCACCGAGCAGAGGGCGGTGAGGCGGGCGCGACGGACCTTGCCGTCGAGGAGGTATTGGGCGTGGTGCCGGCCGATGTTGCCGACGCCGATGATTCCGAGGCGGACTTCGTTCATGGCGAGGGAGGGAAGCGTAGCGGGAGCGGGGGCCATGCCTCACGCGAAAACGTCTGCCGACGGTCTCCTCGTCGTATCCCTCGACCGAACGCATCTCCGACGCCATGGAGATGCCCCTGGGTTCCCCTCGTAATCGTAATCGTAATCGTAATCGTAATCGTACTCGTAATCGTAATCGTACTCGTAATCGTAATCGTACTCGTAATCGCCCAGCCCGGTTCGCTCACGGAATGGGAGCGGTGCATCCCAGAGTTGTGGGTGAGGAGGCAGCGAATCGGAGGGACGATCTCCGCGAGTCCTCAGCCCAACGCTCCACACCGTTGCGGCCTCGTGGAACCCGGCCCTCCGAAGCGATGCCGGGTGAAGTCCGCAGCTCGCCCCACAACTTCGGGATGCACGGGAATGGGGGGGCGGGGCTGCCGGTCAGAACCTCAGGGGCGGAAGGAGCGCATGCGTTCGCCGGCGACGGCGAGGCGTTCGAGGCGCTGGCGGAGGGCTTGAGGGGCAGGATAGCCCTCGGGCCAGAGGCGTCGGGGCAGCAGGGGGTCGCTGCGGACGGCTTCGGACCAGGCGGCACGTTCGAGAGCGAGCCATTGCCGGAGGTGTTCGGCGTCCGATTCCGATCCCGACCATTTGGCGGGGAGGCGGGCGAGGACCTTGAGGTATCGGGTGTAGCGCTGGTGGATGGCTTCGAAGTTCCAGGCGCCGGCGACAATGTCGCGATCGGATTCGCCGCCGGCCGGGCGGGCTTCGAGGAAGAGGAGGGATTCGACATCCGAGGGGTTTTCGTCGAGGGAGGCAACGAGCTCGGTGACAGGATCGGGCGAGATCCAGACGCTATCCTGGAGCCAGCCGAAACCGCGGCTGCGAAGGGCGTTACGAACGCGATTGCGGCGGGTGCCATCGACGGCGGGGAGATCGTAGAGCACCAGGCGCCATTGGCCGTCCCATTCGCGGTTCCAGCGGGCCTCGGGATCGCGTCCATGGAGGGCGTGCAGACGGCCGGACTCGGTCAACCGGACCAGGCGGTCCACGCGTTTGCCGCGCTGGGGGGGAGGGCTGGTCCTTTCGATGAGGCCCTTGTGTTCGAGTTCGCGGATCTGGCGCAGCAGGCCGCTGCGATAGGCCCAGCTTTCGAAGGATTCGGTCAGGTTGCGGACGGTTGGTTGGGAGAGGGATTCGCAGGTCCAGAGGAGGATGTAGAGGAGTTCCTCGGTCTTCGGGTGCATGGACCGAACCTGCTCCGGCACGGCGGCTAAATCGACTTAATTCTCATGCATATGCACGACAGTTACGTTGATCCAGGGGAACGGAGGCCAACCGTTTCAAGGCCGAAAAGCCTGTGCACATGCACGGCGATTGGGTCGATTATGGCGCGGGGCGGTGGGCTGGAAATGGTCCTGATAATCGTGCCTATGCACAAAGTTTCTGGCGATTTGGAGGGCGGGGAGACTTGGGTGTGGCTGTTAAATGGTCGTAAAATTCGTGCATGTGTGCGGAGAATAGGGTGATTTAAGGGGGGAGGTTGTGGAGGAGGGAGGGGGGCGTTTACTCGAGGTGGCGCTGGAGGCGGAGGAAGTGGGTAGCGGGGGTGTTCGAGGGGGCGGGGAGGGGGACGGGAAGAGAGCCGGTGGTGATCGGGGATTGGGACTGGAAGGGGGAGGAGTCGGTCCAGCGGGTGAGGTCGGAGGAGGATTGAAGGCGGTAGAATTGGCGTGGCAGGAGGCGGGCTTCCCAGAGGAAGGTGCCGTCTTGCAGGCCCACCGATTGGAACCGGGGCGGGAGGATGGGTTCCGAAAGCAGGGAGGCGACGCCGCCGCGGGGGAGACCATTGACGTGGGTGAACACGCCGCCGAGGGCGATGGCGCGGTCGGGCCACTCGGCGAGGGCGAGGACCCAGTCGTCGGGACCGCTTCCGGGGTCGAAGCTGGGGTCCGGCGAACCGTCGGCGAGCAGGCGGGCGATGTGGCGGCGGGGATGGCCGTCGACCGAGGTGAAGCCGCCGGCGATCCAGAGGGTGCGGTCGGGCATGGGCAGGAGGGCCCGGATGGGACCGTCGGCGCCGACGCCCGGGGCGAAGGCGGGGTCCGGGAGACCGTTGGCGAGGAGGCGGACGAGGCGGCCGGCGGGCTGGCCGCGGAACCGGGTGAATTCGCCGGCGACGAGGAGGGTGCCGTCGGGGCCGGGAGCGAGGGCACGGACGGCGCCATCCACGTCGTGGGGGGGCAGGAAATCGGGATCGGGGAGGCCGTCGGGGAGGAGGCGGGCGAGTCCGAGGGCGGTGCCGGCAAGCTGGCGGAAGCGGCCGCCGACGAGGATGCGGCCGTCGGAATCGAGGGCGAGGGCGAGGACGTCGCGATCGGGTCCGAGCGGTGTCTGGAAGGCGGGGTCGAGGGCGCCGGTGGGGAGGAGTCGGGCGAGCCGGGTGACGGGGCGACCGGCGATGCTGAGGAAGGCGCCACCAAGGACGAGGCGGCCGTCGGCGTCGATGACGAGGGCATGCACGGCACGGTCGGCGCCGGGATCGAAGCGGAACCGGGGATCGAGGGAGCCATCGGGACGGAGGATGGCGACGCGGTCGTGGCGGACGTGATTGACGGTGTTGAATTCGCCGGCGAGGGCGATGCGGCCATCGGGGAAGACGGCGAGGGCATCGACCTGGTATTTCACGTCGGCGCGGAAGTCCGGGTCGGGGGAGCCATCGGGACGGATGCGGACGAGGCGGGGATGGCGTTGGTGCTGGTAGGTGACGAAGGCGCCGGCGGCGAGGAGGTGGTGGTCGGGGGTGACGGCGAGGGCGGCGACGAGGTAATCGGCGCCGGGGTTGGCGCGGACGCTGGTGTCGAGGGGTGCGGCGGCATCGAGGGGGTCGTCGGGGAGGGTGATGGTGAGGGAGGCAACGGGGCCGAGGGCGAGGCCTGGCGAGGGATCGAGGAGGTCGATGGCGAGGAGGCGGGGACCCTGGGGGAGGGGGTTTTCGAGGAGGTGCAGTTCGACGGCGTCGTGGGCGGGGTCCTCGTCGAGGGAGACGCGGAGGTCGAGGGGGAGGTAGTCGGTGTGGGCGCGGGCGGAGCCATCGCGGGTTCGGAGGGTGAAGGCGGCGTTGGAGGGGGTGCCGGTGCGGGTCCAGGGGATGCGGATGGCGGGATGGAATTCACGGACGACGAGGTGGGGTTCGGGGAAGCCGACGCGGGAGGGCGGGTTGCGGACGGCGGCGACGAGGGGGGCGGTGGCATTGAGGGTGCGGACATTGTCGGCGGCGTTGGGGCCGGAGGCGACGCCGGTGGGGACGCCGCGGTAGGAGACGAGAGGATTGGAGAAGTGGGGGAACTGAATTCCCGGGCGATAGGCCATGACGGTGCGGTGGAGGATGTCTTCCACGGCGATGCGGGTGCCGTGGGACCAGGGATGGAGGCCGGAGCCGGGGGCATTGGCGTGGTCATGATTGCAGCCGAGGAGGTGGCCGATTTCGTGGGGGAGGGTGTAATTGCCGACGAGGAAGGGGCGGAGGCAGACGGTGAAGCCGCGGGCGAGGGAGGCGGGGGAGGTGTCGAAGAGTTGATTGGCCATGCCGGCGAGGAGGTGGGAGTTCTCGGATTCGGTGACGAGGCAGACGAGGTCGGCGGCGTAGTGGTCGCGGAGGGTGTGGAGGTCATCGAGCCAGCCGTCGTTGGGGCGGGTGAGGCGGTCGAGGTCGCGGGCAAGGTCGCCGGACTCCGTGTATTCGACACGGCGCACGAGGACGGTTTGGAGTTGGAGGCGGGCACCGCTGCGGGCGAAGGCGTCATTGGCTTCGAGGACGGCGAGGGAGAGGAGGGCGTGCATGCCGCGTGTGCCGCCGGCGCCGGCTTCGGCGGCGGGGGTGTAGAAGAAGGCGAGGTCGAGGATGGCGTCGCCGGGATCGGAGGGGGCGTCGTCAGGGGCGGCGGAGGGCGGAGGTGGAGGCTGGTGGCGGTGGAGGGGTGGGGCGGGGAGGGAAGGGTTGCCGCAGAGTGGGCCGTGGGTGGGGCTGAGGGTGTTGAGGTGGTGGGTGCCGCGGGGGCCTGGGAGCAATTGGGCGATGGGTTGACCGGGCTGGCGGATGGTGCCGGCGACGAGGTTGGGTCCGAGGACGAGGAGGCAATGGGAACCGGGGATGCCGGCGAGGCGGCCGCGGACTTCGACGAAGTCCGGATGGGTCAGGCGGACGGCATCGACGACGAGGGTTTCGTCGGTGTGGGGATTGACGGGCAGGCGCCAGCGGTCCCCCGGGCGCCAGGCGGCGGGAGGGGGGGTGGGGGTGGGGAGGGAGAGGGCGGTGGAGGATTGGAATGGGGAGGGGGTGGCGGGGGAATGGGCGAGGGGGAGGGGGATGGGGGCGGGGTGGGGGGAGCGGACGAGGAGGTGGGGGATGTTGGCGCGGGTGGCGACGGGGAGGAGCGCGGCCGTCAGGAGGAGGAGGAGGAGCGAGGCGAGGGTGCGGCGGGGTGGATTCACGGGGTGGCGGGAGGATGGGCGAGGACGTTTTCGAGCGCGAGGCGGGCGGCGTCGAATTCGGACCGGATGCGGGCGACGGATTGGGTGGCATCGTCGGGGAGGGCATCGCGGGAGTCGGCTTCCAGACGGGCGCAAGCCTCGACGAGGCGTTGGGCTCCCATATAGCCGGAGCTGCCCTTGAGGCGGTGGGCTTCGGTGCGAAGGCGGGAATGGGAGGCCTCGGCGAGGGCGGATTCGAGGCGGTCCAGGATGGCGGGGGCATCGAGGAGGAACTGGCGGATGAAGTCGTCGGCGGCGCGGGGGTCGTCGGGGGAGGCGAGGGAGCGGAGGGGTTCCGGGTCGAGGACGGGGAGGTCGGGTTCGGTCAGGGGTGGGGGGGTGGCGGAGGGGGTGGGTGAATGGCGGGAGGGGGCTTGGCGACGGGCGACATTCTGGAGGATGCGGATGAGTTCGGGGACGAGGAGGGGTTTGGTGAGATAATCGTCCATGCCGGCCTGGAGGCCGCGTTCACGGTCGCCGTGGAGGGCATTGGCGGAGAGGGCGACGATGGGGATGCGATGTGGGGAAGGCCGCTGACGTTCGAGATTGCGAATGCGCCGGGTGGCCTCATAGCCGTCCATTTCGGGCATCTGGCAGTCCATGAGGATGAGATCGAAGGGTTGTTCGGAGAAGGCGCGGATGGCATCGGGGCCGGTGGCGGCGGTGACGACGCGGGCGCCGAGGCGTTGGAGGAGGTCGCTGGCGACGCGTTGGTTGAGGTCCTGATCCTCGACGATAAGGACCTTGAGGCCGGCACCGGGGCGGGGTTCGGCAACCGGCCGGGCGGGGGGCTGGGGGGCGGGTTCGGAAAGGCCGGTGAAGATGGCCTGGAGATCGAGGGGGAGGCGGGATTGGCGGAGGGGTTTGTTGAGGGTGCCGGCGAGGCCGGCGGCGCGGAAGCCGCGGGCGCGGGAGACGGTGCCCGGGGGGAGGAGGGCGACGAGGCGGGTACGGGAGCCGGTGGCGACGCGGAGGCGGCGGGCGGTCTGGAGGGTGGAACTGCCGGGGAGGTCGGCGTCGAAGAGGACGAGATCGAAGGGCAGCCGGGTGCGGGCGGCCTGGCGGAGGGCGTGGACGGCAGCGGCGATGGATTCGGACTGGGTGATCTGGGCGGGGTGGAGCTGACGGAGGGAGTCGGCGATGACGCGGCGTTGGGAGGCGTTGTCGTCGAGGACGAGGACGCGCAAGCCGTCGAGGAGGGGAGGGGGGAGGCAGGTGGGGACGGGGTGGGGAGGAAGCTGGAGGCGGACCTGGACGCGGAAGGTGGTGCCCTGGCCGAGCTGGCTGGTGAAGTCGATGGAACCGCCCATGAGTTCGACGAAGCCGCGGGTGATGGCGAGGCCGAGGCCGGTGCCGCCGTAGCGGCGGGTCATGGAGCCGTCGCCCTGGGCGAAGGCCTGGAAGACGCGATCATGGGCATCGGGGGCGATGCCGATGCCGGTGTCGCGGACCTGGAATTGGAGGTCGATGGAGTCGTGATTGCGGGGGCAGGCGGAGGCTTCGAGGGCGACTTCCCCGGAGGGGGTGAACTTGATGGCGTTACCGAGGAGGTTGTTGAGGATTTGGGCGAGGCGTCCGGGATCGCCGCGGAGGCGGTGGGGGACGTCGGGGTGGATGTGGCCCACGAGTTCGAGGCGTTTGGCGTGGGCATGACTGGCGAAGAAGTTGAGGGTGCGTTCGATGACCTCATGGACATCGAAGTCGATGGATTCGAGGGTGACGGCGCCGGCTTCGAGTTTGGAGCGGTCGAGGATGTCGTTGACGATCTGGAGGAGCATGTGGGCTCCGTGGCGGATGTTCTCGACGAGGGAGAGTTGCTGGCGGTCGAGGCCGGAATCGAGGAGGCGGTCGGTATTGGGGAGGATGGCGTTGAGGGGGGTGCGGATTTCGTGGCTGACGGTGGCGACGAACTCGGATTTGAGGCGGGCGGATTCCAGGGCGGCCTGGCGGGCCTTTTCCTGTTCGGCCTCGATCTGCTTGCGGACGCTGATGTCCTCGACGGTACCCTCGAAGAAGGCGAGGCGTCCTTCGCGATCGCGGACGAGGCGGGCGCTTTCGGAGATCCAGATGCGGGTGCCGTCGCGGCGGTAGATTTCGGATTCGAAGCCGGTGATGCTGCCGGCATCGAGGACGGCGCGGACGAACTCCTCGCGGCGGCTGGGCTGGACATAGACCTGGGTGCGGACGTCGGTGAGGTGCTGGATGACCTCGTCGGGGGAGGCGTAGCCGTAGATGCGGGCGAGGGAGGGGTTGACCTGGAGGAAGCGGCCCTCGGGGGAGGTCTGGTAGATGCCCTCGACGGAGTTTTCGAAGATGGCCCGGTATTTTTCCTCGGCTTCGCGGAGGGCCTGTTCGGTTTCGATGAGTTTGGTGATGTCGCGGGCGACGCCGACGAGGCCGAGGATTTCGCCGGCCCGGTTGTAGATGGGGACCTTGGTGACAGAAGCCCAGGAGCGCCGGCCGCGGTGGTCAACGAGTTCATCCACCTGATTGACGATGGGTTCGCCGCGGCGGAGGATTTCCTGTTCCTCGGCATGGACGATGCGGGCGAGTTCGGGCTGGAGGAGGTCGAACGCGGTTTTGCCGATGAGGTCGTCGGGGTCGGAGATGCCGAAGCGGCGGGCGAGGGCGCGGCCGACCTTGGAGAAGCGGGACTTGGGGTCCTTGAAGTAGATGATGTCGGGGCTGTGATCGAGGAGGGCCTGGAGGAGGTCGTGTTCGTAGGCGAGGGCGTCCTGGAGGCGTTTGCGTTCGGTGACATCCCAGAAGATGCCCTGGATGCCGACGACGCGGCCGGCGGGGTCGCGGAGGGGGGTTTTGATGACCTCGACCCAGTGGACGGTGCCGTCGGGGGTGACGTTGCGCTCGGTTTCGCGGAGGGTGCGGCCTTCGGCCATGACGCGCTGGTCATCGGCCTGGTACTTGCGGGCGAGTTCGGGGGGGAAGAGATCGAAGTCGGTGCAGCCGAGGAGGCGGTCGATGGGGCGTTCGATGGTCTGGCAGAACCGGCTGTTGGCGAAGATGAACCGTTCGGCGGCATCCTTGCGAAAGACATTCTGGGGAAGGTCCTCGACGAGGGAATGGTAGAGCATTTCCGAGGTGCGGAGCTGTTCCTCGGCGAGCTTGCGGGCGGTGATATCCTGGACCGTGCCCTCGTAGAAGCGGACTTCGCCGCGGGGATCGCGGACGACGCGGGCATTTTCGGCGATCCAGATGACGGAGCCGTCCTTGCGGCGGATGCGGGCCTCGAAGTTGGCGATGGTGTCCTGCTGGCGGAGGGCCTGGACGAAGCGGTCGCGGGCGGCGGGATCGACGTAGAGGTCCTGCTGGATGTCGTTGACGGAAGCGATGAGTTCCTCGGGGGAGTCGTAGCCGTAGATGCGGGCGAGCATGGGGTTGGCCGAGAGGTAGCGGCCGTCGGCGGTGGTCTGGTAGATGCCGACCACGGTGTGTTCGAAGATGCCGCGGAACTTGGATTCGGCCTCGCGGAGAGCGGCTTCGACTTCGGCGTGCTGGGTTTCGAGGGCTTCGAGCTGGCGTTGGCGGCGGCCGAGGTTGAGTTGGGCCATGACCATGCGGCCGAGGCCTTCGAGGGATTCGGACTGGACGGGGGTGAGGTGTCCGGGGACGTGGTCCCAGACGGAGAGCACGCCGAGGACGGCGCCCTCGGGTGTGGCGAGGGGGACGGCGGCATAGAAGCGGACGCCGCGGCCGGCGCGGACGAGCCGGAGGGAGGCGCAGCGGGGATGGCGGAAGGTGTCCGGGATGACGACGAGGTCCGTGGCATCGAGGGCGAGGGGGCTGAGGGCGTCTTCGCGGCGGAGGGTACCGACATGGAGGCCGGCGGAGGCGGCGATGACGACGGTATCCTGGAGGATGAACTCGACGGCGGCGATGGGCCGGTGACAGAGGAGGGCGGCGATGCGGCAGGCCTCGGAGGGGCCGGTGCCCGGGACCTGGTGGCAGATGGGGTATTCGTGCATGGCGGCCAGGCGGGCCGCCTCGGCGGAATGCGGTGTGGGGGTAGCCGACGGGCGGGCCGCCTCGGCGGAATGCGGTGTGGGGGTGGGGGAGCTGGGGCGGTTCATGGGGAGTGGGGGATCCAGCGACCGGGGGGGCGGGCGCGGGTTGGGGGCCTTTGGGTGAGGGAGTCACCGAGGTCAGCGCGGGCTTCTTCGGCGAGGGCCTGGAGGCGGGCGACGACATCGGGGTGGGTGCTGGCGAGATCGGTGGTTTCGCCGGGATCGGTATCGAGTCGGTAGAGGGCGAGAGGGGTGGTGGTCTGGAGATAGCGGGCGGGAATGCCGCCCGTGGCGGGTGGGGTGTCGGCGAGGGTGCGGTAGCGGTGGGGGAAGACGAGTTTCCAGGGGCCGGCACGGACGGCGTGAAGTTCGTTGGCGTGGTAGTAGAACCAGAGGGCGCGATGGGGACTGCGGGCGCCGGGCTGGCCGGTGAGGAGAGGGGTGATGTCGCGTCCGTCGATTGGCCGGTCGGGGAGTGGGGCTCCGGCGAGGCGGGCGAGGGTGGGCAGGAGGTCGATGGTCATGGCGGGTTCGCGACAGACGGCGCCGGGCGGGATGCGACCGGGCCAGCGGGCGAGGAAGGGGACGCGGACGCCGCCTTCCCAGGCGGTGCCTTTGCCTTCGCGGAGGGGTTTGGCGGAACCGGCATGGTCTCCGTAGGAGAGCCAGGGGCCGTTGTCGGAGGTGAAGAGGACGAGGGTATGGCGGTCGAGGCGGTGTCGGCGGAGGGCGCGGAGGATTTGTCCGAGGGACCAGTCGAGTTCCTCGACGACATCGCCATAGAGGCCGGCGCGGGAGCGGCCACGACGGCGGTCATGGACGTGCAGGGGCACATGGGGCATGGGGTGGGCGAGGTAGAGGAAGAAGGGGCGGTCGCGATGGCGGGCGATGAAGTCGAGGGCGCGCTGGGTGTAGAGGGTGGTGTGGTTATCCTGATCGTGCGGTTGCACGTCGGGATGCAGGATGCGGTCATTTTCGAAGAGAGGGAGTGGCGGGTAGGTGCCGGGAGGGGCTTCCGGGTGAAAGGGCCACATGTCGTTGGAGTAGGGGATGCCGAGCCATTCCTGGAATCCGTGCCGGGTGGGGAGGAAGGGGAGGTGATGGCCGAGGTGCCATTTGCCGAAGATGGCGGTGGCGTAGCCGCGGTCGCGGAGGAGTTCGGCGAGAGTGGTTTCGTCGGGGTGGAGGCCGATGGTGGAGCGATGATCGAGGGCGCCGGAGATGCCGATGCGATTGGGGTAGCAGCCGGTGAGGAGGGCGGCCCGGGAGGCGGAACAGACGGCCTGGGCGACGTAGAAGTCGGTGAACCGGATGCCCTCACGGGCGAGGCGGTCGAGGTGGGGGGTGCGGATGCGGTCGGCTCCGAAGGGGCCAATGTCGGCGTAGCCGAGGTCGTCGCAGAAGATCAGGATGACATTGGGGGGGCGGTCGGTGTCCAGGGGGGCGGCGGCGCGGGTGGCGGTTGGGAGGGAGGCGCATGCGAGGAGAAGAGCGAGTGCGATCAGGCCGGCACGGGGAGCGGGGGGCTGCGGGTGTGCGGGGGTTGGCAGGGGGCGCATCGGGGCCGATGACACTCCAGAAGGGCGGTTGGAGGCAATTCCTGCTCCTGCAAGGCGCCCGGGCGATTTTTGGGCGGGTTGACTTGGTTTGCGCCGGGCCGATAGCGTGGCGGTTCTTTGACCTCCCATGCTTGAAGCCATTGAGAAGCTGCTGAAGCTGCAGGATCGCGACCGCCGGCTGTTGCGATTGCGGGCGGAGGTTGCGGATGTGGATCCGCAGCGGCGCCTGATTGAGAAGCGGCGGGCGGCAGCGGAGCAGGAGTTCGAGGCCTCGCGGCAGAACGGGTTGCGGTTGGAAAGCGAGCGGAAGCGGCTGGAACTGGAGGTTGAGGCGAAGAAGGAACAGATCGCGAAGTACGCCGGGCAGCAGTGGCAGACGCGCAAGAACGAGGAGTACAAGGCGCTGAGTCACGAGATTGCGACGTGCAAGGAGGTGATCCGCGGGCTGGAGGATCAGCAGCTCGTTCTGATGGAGCAGCTGGAGGAGGCCGACAAGCGGCTGGCGGCGGCCACCGAGGCGGTCCGGCTGGCGCGGGCGGACAGCGAGGCGCAATTGAAGCAGTGCGCGGAGACGGAGGCGCGATTGTGCAGGCAGCTTGCCGAAGCGGAGGCGGCGCGAACGGAGTTTGGGGCAACGGTCGAGGAGGGATTGCTGGCGCGGTACGAGCGGATCCTGAAGACGAAGGGGGACCGGGTGGTGGTGGGGATCGAGCGGGGGGTGTGTGGCGGATGCCATATGAAGCTGGCGCGTCAGGATGTGCTGACCACCCAGGCCGGCCGGGAGATCGTGCATTGCGCCAATTGCGGCCGGATTCTCTACTACCTGCACGGCATGGACCTGAAGGCGGCGGATTAGAAGGAGATGCGATGCGCACCGGACCCTGGCGCCGGGCGACGAGGGTGTGGGGACTGGCCTGGGTCCTCACGCTGGGTTTGGAATTGGAGGGGGCGATCCGGCTGCCGTTCGGCCGCGGCCAGGCCGATGAACTGGTGTTCGAGGCGGTGCGCCTGGAGCAGCGGGGCGTGGCGGCCCAGTTCGAGATTCCCTTCGAGTTCGTCTTCACCAATGCGGCAGCCGGACCGGTGACGATCGAGTCGGTGCGCACCTCGTGCGGTTGCACGGTCGCGCGGGTGCCGGAGCTGCCATGGACACTGGCTCCCGGAGAGGGAGGAAGGTTCAAGGTGGCGCTCGATGCGCGGGGGCGACGGGGGACGGTGAGCAAGTCCGTGTTCCTCAACACCTCGATCGGGGTGAAGCGGCTCAGCGTCCGGGCGGTGTTGGGGAAGGGTGCCGAGGACGAGGAGGACATGGCCGACCGTCAACGGAACATGGCGATTGCCATGGCGGATCGTTCGGCGGTGTTCCGGGGGGAGTGTGCATCGTGCCATGCCGAACCGGCGGCCGGCAGGAGGGGGCCGGCGCTGTACCTCGCAGTGTGTGCGATATGTCACGATTCGCCCAACCGGGCTTCGATGGTGCCGGATCTGCGGCGGATGGCGCATCCGGGGGATCCGGCGCACTGGACGGAATGGATTGCGCGGGGTCGAGAGGGTTCGCTGATGCCGGGGTTCGCCGAGGAGGAGGGCGGCCCGCTGAGTGCGGAGCAGATCGCATCCCTGGCGGAGTATCTGGCCCGCACCCTTGGCGGGCGGCCGATGGGGGATGGGGACAGGGACGACGGGGACGCGAGGGATGGCCGGGGTCGACGGGACGAGGCGGGGAGGGGTCCGTGACCGGGGGATTCATCACGTTGGAAGGGACGGAAGGGGGAGGGAAGAGCACGCAGGCGGCGCTGCTGGGCGAACGGCTGCGGCGGGCGGGGCGGGTGGTGCGGGTGGTGCGGGAGCCGGGCGGCACCGAGTTGTCGGAGGCGATCCGGGATCTGTTGAAGCATCATCCGGCGGGGGCGCGCATGACTTCGGAGGCGGAACTGCTTCTTATGAACGCCGCCCGGGCGCAGTTGGTGGGGGAGGTGATCCGGCCGGCGCTGGCGGCGGGGGAGATGGTGGTGTGCGACCGGTTCCATCATTCGACGCTGGCCTACCAGGGTTGGGGACGCGGTCTGGCGTTGGAGCGGGTGCGGGAGGTGGTGGGGTTCGCGGTGGGTGGGACGTTGCCCGACATCACGCTGCTGCTCCGGGTGCCGCCCGAGGTGAGCCTGGCGCGGCGGAGGGCAAGGGAGAGTTCCGGCGGTGAGGAGGCTGACCGGTTCGAGCGGGAGGGGGCGGAGTTCTTCGAGCGGGTTGCGGAGGGGTACCGGCGGCTGGCGGAGGAGGAACCTGGCCGGGTGGTGAGTGTGGACGGAACCCTGCCCATCATGACGGTGCACGAGCGGATCTGGGAGATTGTGACGGCGCGCTGGCCGGAGACGGGGATGGGATGATGGGGGAAGGCGAGGAACGTCCATTGTCAAAGTACGGATATGACAACATGGGGCTGCCCCGTTGCCTGGGCTGTCGGGGTTTGCCATTGGCAGGGGCGGCGGGGTGGGTACGGTAGGAGGCATCATGGAAGGGAGAAGCAAGGGTTGGATCCTGGTGGCGGAGGACGATGCATTGTTTGGGGCGACCCTGGAGCGGGTGCTGCGGCATCACGGGTACGAGTGCCGATGGGTGAAGGATGTGAGCGGGGCGGTGACGGCGTTGAGCGAGCGCCCTTACGATCTGTTGATTTCGGACATTCACATGCCGGGGAACGATGGGTTGGCGTTGGTGGAGCATCTGCGGGCGGCGGCGCCGGAGGTGCCGATCATTCTGCTGACGGGGCGGCCGACGCTGGAGACGGCGATGCAGTCGGTGGGTCCGCCGGTGGTTGGGTATCTGGTGAAGCCGCCGGAACCCGGGACGCTGCTTGCCCTGATCGAGCGGGGGATGGGGGCGAGGCGGAGGGCCAGGGCGTGGCGGGAGCGGGAGGCGCAATTGCGGGAGTGTCTGAGGGAGTTTCGTGCGCTACCGCGGGAGGGGGAGGTTGCGGAGAGGGAGGAGGGCGAGGGCGCCTTGAACCGGGTGATGGCGCGATTCGAGGAGGCGCTGAGGGTGAGCGAGCATTGGGGGTTGGAGATGTCCGCGGGCCCGACGGCGGTGGCGCCCGGGGTTGCGCCGGGGTTATCCGGTTCGATTCCGGCGCCGGAGTTTGAAGCGGTGTTGCGGGAGGTGATTGGGGCGCTGGACGCGACGCGACGGCACTTCAAGTCGCGGGAACTCGGGCAATTACGGCGGCGCCTCGAAGGGTTGATCCAATCGGGTGGGACGGGGAGTGAGGGGGGGGCGCATGGCGAAGGTGCACGGAGCCCGTGACCGCGCCGGGGGGGGGTGGCGGGCTGCCGTGCATCCCGGAGTTGTGGGTCGAGGCGCGAACTTCGCGAGGCATCGCCTCGGAGGGCCGGGTTCCACGAGGCCGCAACGATGGGGTGCGTTGGGATGAGGACTCGCGGAGCTCGTCCCTCCGATTGGCTGCCTCCTCACCGACAACTTGGGGATGCACCAGGCAGGCTGGACGGACGAGCGGCGGGCTCGAAATGCTCTCAAACTTCGTGCATATGCACGAAGTTTCCGGCTATTTGGATCGCGGGGCTGGAGGGTGATGCGGTGGCGGCGGGCCGTGGCGTTCGATCAAAATGGATGCCTCTCACGGAGGCACAAAGACACGGAGATGAACGAGAACACCATTGGGACCATCTGCATCAGGATCCTTCGTGCCTCGGTGCCTCCGTGCGCAGGGAATTCATCGACCAGGCGGTCCACCGAACGCAGTTGGGCCGCCTGGGTGACCTGGGTCGTTGAGGGGCGTTTTTCGTGGGAATTCAGAAGGGGGGGTAGTCGGCGGGGAAGCGGGCGTGGAGCCAGGCGCGTTCGTGTTCGGCCCAGGAGGACCAGCCGAGGCGATCGAGGACGCGGATGCGCCGCTCGTGCAGGGAACGGTCGGTGGGATCGTCGCGCAGGCGCCGGGTCAGGTGGCGGAGGACGACGGCGGGACGACCGGCACGCCATTCGCGGTGAAGGTGAAGGTCGAGGTAACGGCCCTGGGTGAGATCGACCCAGCGGCTGAGTTCGACGCAGGTTTCCTCGAACAGGGGGTCGGCGGCCCCGGCGTCCCACTCGCCGTCGTGGTGCGCAGCCGTGGGCGCCTTTTCAACCGAGGCCTGGGGCGCGGGCAGCGGGACGGCCGGTTGGAGGCCGTCGGGACCGGCGAGGACGCGGGCCTTTCGGAACAGGGCGTCGAGGAGGGCTTCCTGTTGTGCGGCGGAGGCGCGGGTTTGGGCGGGATGGGTGTCGTTCTCCGGATCGCGGCGGGTGCCGAGATGGGCGGCGAGGGCGGTGCGGTCGATGCGGTCGATGATGGCATCCGCGGCGGCGATGACATCGCAGGCGCGGGAGGAACGGTCGGAATCGTCGAGGCGATGGAGTTGGCGGGTGCGGATTTCGAGGGCGTCGGGATATTTCTCGAGGAGTTCGGCGGCGAGGGACTGGAAGGCGTCGGCGTCGCGGGGTCCCTTCAGGCGATCCAGGAGCGAGATTTCGAAGTCGCGTCGCGCCTTGGCGAGGGGATCTTCGGGGGGAGTATCGGCGGGTGGGATGGACGGCTTCGTCCTGCCGGGGGACGGGGCGGACGGCGCGGGGCCGACGGCGAGAGAGAGGGGGTAGTCGAGGGCTCCCGGGTTGGATTCGTAGCGCAGGGTGCCCAGCAGCAGGTCGCCGGGGGCGGCACGCGAGGCGAGGGCATCGGCGTCGGGGGTGGCGAGCCAGAAGGCGACGTGGTCGCCGCGGTTCAGGGTGCGGGGTTGGAGGCGTGATCCGCGGGCCAGGGCCTGGTCGGCATCGGTGTAGGCGTCGAGCGTGAGGGGCGAGGCGAGTTGGAGATCGAGGGCGAGGGGAAGGGATTCGAGATGCTGAAGCGCCTCGGTCCGGTCGTGACGGAGGTGGAACCGGAGGAGGTAGGAGCCTTTGGGGAGCCGGACGGGACCCGGGTCCCATCCGTCATCGACGACGACGAGGCGTTTGGCGGCATCGAAGACGGCCCAGAGTTGGGACCCGTATTCCGCTTCGTAGAGGCGGGCATTGAGGGCCGGGAAGCGGGGCGTCACGGTGCTGTCGGCATCGAGGGTGAAGGGGTATTCGAGAATCTTTTCGTGGACCCGTCGGCGGCCGGGGAGGGTGTCGCGATCCTCGGGGAGGGCGGTGATGTGGGAGGCGGACGGGTGGACCCAGCGACGGCGGGTGGTGAGGCGGGCGGCGGGAGCGATGCGGGCGTCGGCGATGGAGGCGGCGACTTCGACGCGGCGGGCGCGATCGCCGGAGCCCATGGACACGGCGGATTCGGCGGGAACGACCCCGCGGAACTGGAGGGAGAACTCGAAGGCGCCCTCGCCCAGGCTGGACCAGGCCTGGCCGAGGCAGAGTTCGAGGGTGCGTCCGCCGACGACGGGGAAGTGGAGCCGCTCTTCTCCGTGGGATGCGAGGGTCAGGTACCGTTGGGTGCCGGTGTCGGTGTAGGGGCGGCCGGGAACGAGCTGGAGGGTGTGAACGACCAGGCGCCGGGATGACTCGAGGGGATCGGCGCGGACGTGAAGTTCGGCGCGGGTGGCGTCATGGGGGATCGTGAAGAACCGACGTTCGAGATGGGCGGGGGCCAGTTCGATTCTCTCCGACCAGGCGGTGGCATCGGTGTCCTCGAGGGCGTGGGGACGGATGACGGTGACGGGGATGCTGAAGGCCGGGCCGGCGCCGCGGTCGGGGACTTCGCGGGCCTGGATTTCGCCGTAATGGGCGCCCGGGGGGAGTGCGGTGGGGTCCACGCGGATCTCGAAGATGCGACCTCCGTGGTAGAGCACGAGGTGGGACGGGAGTTCGATCCAGGGGACGGACGATTCGAGGCGGAAGCGTCCCTCGAATTGGACCCGGTGGGGGTGTGGGGTGGATTTGGGGAAGACAGGGCGGACGCGGACCTGGGTGACGAGAGGGCTGGAGGATTCGTGGGGTTCGCGAAGGTACACGCCGCGGGCGGCCTGGCGGTCGGGAAGGGAGACCTCGTAGCGGGGGGTGGATTCGGGGGGGTGGGCGAGGGCTTTGGCGACCGGGAAGGCGCGGTTCACCTGGATGAGGCCGCGTCCCTGATCGAAGACCGAGAGGTCGGGAACGGGGCGGGCGGAGTGTTCGAGGGCACGGCGGATGGCGATGGGGGAGGTGGGGACGGCTTCGGCCTTGAGACCGGAGAGGAGGAGGGCGACAGCACCGGCGACACTGGGTGCGGCCATGGAGGTGCCGTTGGCGAGCTGCCCACGCTGGAGGGTCCAGTTGGGGACGGGCGAGATGGCGCCGCCCGGGGCGGAGACATCGACGCCGAGGTCGCCATCGTAGGTGGGTCCGCGGGAGGAGAAGGTGTACTGGGTTTCCCGGGGTTGATGCCGCATTGAATAGGCGGCGGCCATCATGGCGGGGGAGACGTAGGCGCCGACACCGATGAGGCTGGAGGTGGTGCCGCCGGGGGCGCCGGCGGTGGACAGGGCGGGGCCGCTGTTGCCGGCGGAGGCGACGAATACGATGCCGTCTTCGTCCACCCGTTCGGCGAGGAGTTCGATGAGGCGTCCGCGGTTGGGGAGGGTGGTGGGTTCGCCGTAGCTGAGGTTGATGACATCGCACTGCCACTCGCGGACGACGGCGAGGCCGCGTTCGAACCCGGTGGAGGTCTCCATGCTGTCGAGGCGGGTGTCGCCGATTTTGACCGAGACGATCTGGGCGCCGGGGGCGATGCCGTCGAGTTCGGGCTGACCGGGGAAGTGGGCGGCCACGATGCCGGCGACATGAGTGCCGTGCATGCCGCTGTCCACGACGATGGACAGGCGCCGGCCGTGGTCGTGGATATTGACGGCGTAGTTGAGCTGGGACTCGGCGCTGAAGGAACCGAACTGACGTTCGAGCCGGAAGCTGGCCAGGGCCTTTTCGTTGGAGAGATCGCCGTCCTCGTCGGTATCGACGACGGCGCGCCAGACGTGGCCGTCGTGGAAGACGACGCAATCGAAGACGGGGCCGGGATCCTGGAAGTTGTCCTGGAGATCGCGCCACTGTTCGAGGCGGGCGGCATGTTCTTCGCGGTCCCTGGCCTGGGCGGGGGAGGGGTTGGGGTGGGCGGCATCCCAGGCGGCGAGTTCGCGGCGGAGGTGGATTTCGAGGAGGTGTTGTTCCTCATCCCAGCGTTCGCGGCGGTGGCGTCGGAGGCGTTGGGAGAGGGCGGGCGGGAACAGTTCGTCGGCGCGTTTGAGGCCGAGGCGGAACTCACCGGTGGGGTTGGCCCAGTCCGGGGGAATGGTCAACGGCCGCCCGGAGAGGCCCATGAGCACGCCTTCGCTGGCGGTGCGGACGGTGGACAAGTCCACGTCGCCGCTGCCGGTGGCATCGACGACATCGAGAATCTTGGGGCGTCCGTCAGGAGTGAGATGGAGGCCGGGGGCACCGGGATCCACGCCGGTATCGAAGATGGCGACAATGACGCCCCGGCCGTCGTAGTCGGGGTATTGTTGGAGGAAGCGGGTGGCGCCGGTTTCGTCCTTGGGGAGGAGGCCGGCCGCGGGAAACGGTTCGGAAGCGGCGAGGGATGCGCCGAGGAGGAGGGAGAGGAAGGCGGACGGCAGTGTGGCGGGGCGGGTCAGGCGCTCGAGGGTGGGTATCCGGCTGAATGGCCGCTGATGCATGGGGGTAGGTGTACCGGCCGGACCGTGGACTGTCGTGGGAAAACCTCAGAGGAGTGAACTTCGCGGAGCGTGGCGTTGGAGGGGCGAGTATCCCGGAGGGGGAAGAGGTGAGGGGCCGTGGGTTGAGGACTCGCGGAGCTCGTCCCTCCGAAAGGGTGTGCTTGCGGGATCGAGGGATAGGTTGTGCGACCCCTGGCGGGGTCGTGAGCGGGGTGGGACTTCTGACCGGGGGTCGAACCCGCGGAGCCGGGCTCGACCCCCGGCTAATCTCTGGAAACCCTGCGGGTTTCTGGGACCCGATCGAAGGTGAAGCTCGCAGGATCCCTGGGATCCCTGGGAGCTCCGCGGTGATCCGCCTTGGTGCGCTCCACCACCCCCCCCTCTTCGAGAGGGTGCACCTCAGGGTCTTGCAGCAGGCCTCGGCCTCGTACTCGTAATCGTACTCGTACTCGTACTCGTAATCGTAATCGTAATCGTAATCGTAATCGTAATCGCCCTTCCCCTTCGCCCTCCTGAACCCATCGGGCCAGCGGCAAGGCGAGGATCGAAAGGGTGTGTCTGCGGGATCGAGGACGAGGACGAGGACGAGTACCGCCCTTCGGGCTGAGTACGAGTCCCTGGGAGGGGGAAGAGGTGAGGGGCAAGGGGTTGAGGACTCGCGGAGCTCGTCCCTCCGAAAGGGGTTGGCTCACCTAGAGGGATCGCGCCGAAGGGGTCTGGAGTTCGGGCCTTTCCCGGGCGGGGGCGCCGCCTACACGTTGAACTTGAAGAGGAGGACATCGCCGTCCTGGACGACGTAGTCCTTGCCTTCCATGCGGTAGAGGCCCTTTTCGCGGGCGGCGGCGACGGAGCCGCATTGGAGGAGGTCGTCGTAGGCGACGGTTTCGGCCTTGATGAAGCCGCGTTCGAAGTCGGTGTGGATGACGCCGGCGGCCTTGGGGGCGGTATCGCCGGCACGGATGGTCCAGGCGCGGACTTCCTTTTCGCCGGCGGTGAAGTAGGTGCGGAGGCCGAGGAGGTGGTAGGTGGCGCGGATCAACTGGCCGACGCCGGATTCCTTGACGCCGAGTTCGGCGAGGAACTGGGCGGCCTCCTCGGGGGCGAGGTCGATGAGGTCGCTTTCGATCTGGGCGCTGATGACGGAGGTTTCGCAGCCGATGTGGGATTCGGCGTAGTGGCGGACTTTCTGGACGTGGGGATTGGCGTCGGCGTTGGCGAGGTCGGACTCGCGGACGTTGGCGGCGAAGATGGTGGGTTTGTCGGTGAGGAGCCAGAGGCCGCGGTCGATGGCTTTTTCCTCCGGGGTGAGGGGGCAGGTGAGGGCGAGTTTGCCGGAGTCGAGGTGGGGTTCGAGTTTGGCGAGGACGGCGTCCTCGGTGGCGGCGGCCTTGTCGCCGCGCTTCACATCCTTGGCGAGGCGTTCGCGGCGTTTACGGACGCTGTCGAGGTCGGCGAGGATGAGTTCGGTGTAGATGGTCTCGATGTCGCGGACGGGGTCGATGGCGCCGGCGACGTGATGGATGTCGGGATCCTCGAAGCAGCGGACGACCTGGATGATGGCATCGACTTCGCGGATGTGGCTGAGGAACTTGTTGCCGAGGCCCTCGCCCTGGGAGGCGCCCTTCACGAGGCCGGCGATGTCCACGAATTCGATGGCGGCGGGGATGATGGTCTGGGTTTTGGCGATGCGGGAGAGGGGTTCGAGGCGGTCATCGGGGACGGTGACCACGCCGACATTGGGGTCGATGGTGCAGAAGGGGTAGTTGGCCGCCTCCGCCTTGCGGGTGCGGGTGACGGCATTGAAGAGGGTGGATTTCCCGACGTTGGGGAGACCGACGATTCCGGCACGAAGCATAGAGCCGGGTAGGGAAGCGGGCCGGGGACAATCCGGCAAGGGTTGTTATCGGGGGGTTGTTATCGGGGGGCGCTGTCGATGGCGGCGCCCGGGGACCCGGGGGAAGTGGGTTGGGTTCGGAGATCCAGGCAGACAAGGCGGTCTTCGCTGCGGAGGTAGAGGCGGCCGTTGGCGAGCACGGGACCGGCCCAGCAGGGGTAGGCGAGGTCGGGCACCTGCCATCGGCCGAGTTCGATGCAGCGGTTCGGATCCGGCTGGAACAGGCCGAGGAGACCGCCTTCGCCGAGGGCGATGAGTTTGCCGTCGGCGTGGATGAGGGAACCGCGGCCGAAGACGGGGGGCTGGCGGGAGGATCGCGGGGGCCAGCGGTCGTCGCGCTGCCAGGCGAGGGAGCCGGTGTGGAACCCGACCGAGCGGAAGGCGGCGTCGGGCTCGTTGCGGCCGCTGAAGCCGTAGAGGTGATCCCCGACGAGGAGGGGGGTGGCCCAGTGCATTTCGAGGCTGGTGTTGCGCCACACCTCGTCCACGCCCTGGCCGTCGGGTCGGACGCGAAGGAGGACCGATCCGACGCGGTAGTAGGCGGCACTGAGGAGGATGAGATCGTCGTGGACGACGGGATTGGCGGCGTTGACGGATTCGTTGACGCGGGCGCGGAACCAGAAGCTGAAGCGGACGGCGCCGTTGGTGGGATTGAGGGAGACGAGGCCCTGGCGGGTGAGGCAGAGGGTGTGGCGCTGGCCGTGGAAGGTGGCAGGGACGGGCGAGGCGTAGCTGGCCTGTTTGTCCCAACGGCGCCAGACGACGGGCGGGGTGCCGGGCCAGCCGATCATGGGGAGTCCTGACCAGCTGGCCTCGCCGACGCTCTCCCAGCGGGTGGCGCCGGTATCGGGGTCGAAGGCGACGACCCCGCTGTCGGGCTGGCCGCCGACGATGACGATGAGGTGGCCGGTGTCGAGGACGGGGGAACTGCCGACGCCGAAGAAGGCTTCGGGGACGGTGAAGTCGCTGGCGGTGTCGCGCTCCCAGACGGGTGTTCCGGTGGCGCGATCGAGGGCGAGGAGCCGGCCTTCGGCGCCGAAGGTGTACACGCGGTTGGAGGTGAGGAGGGGGGAGGCGCGGGGACCGTTGTTGTATCCGAAGGGATCCTGGAACGAGGTGGGCGAAGCGTGATGCCAGCGGGGCTGGCCGGTATGGGCGTCGAAGGCCTCGATGCGTTCCTCGTCGCCGATGCGGTGGTGAAGGACAAGCTGGCCGTCGAGGAGGGAGGGTGCGCTGTAGCCGGTGCCCACGGGGCGGGACCAGACCACGGGTGGGCCTTCGGGGGGAAAGCGATCGATCAGTCCCGTTTCGGACGAGGTGGCGTCGCCGTATGGACCCAGGAACGCGGGCCAGTCGCCCGCATGCAGGGTGAGAACGGCGTGGCCGAGGAGAAACACGGCGGGGAGGCGCACGACGGAGTTGTGCAGGGGGACAGGCCTGCGGGCAACGCGATTCGGCACGCGACCCCGCGACCGGGTCCGTCCGGGGTGGTTTCATGGAATCCCGCCTTGGGAAGACCTAATCCTGCCATGGAATATCCGTTCGCCGCGAAAAGGGACAGGGCGGAGGGCGGAGGGCAGAGTTCCACGAGGCCGCAACGGAGTGGAGCGTTGGGTTGAGAACTCGCGGAGCTGGTCCCTCCGATTCGCTGCCTCCTCGCCTACAACTCCGGGATGCCCCGGACAGGAGTGGAGCCCAGATTTCAGGGTGGCCGGGTCAGAGAAAAGCTTTCATGCTTGGAAGGGGTCGGGACCGAACGATCGGGTCGGGTCCGGGTCCAAGAAGCTTATGGAAATTCCTGGCACGAACTGGGTCCTGAACTCTGGCGGAGAGGTTTGGCGACGGTGGCGACGGGCGTTTGGGTGGGGGTTGGCGGTGGTGGGACTTGGATGGGGCCAGGGGCTTTGGGCGGCGGAGGCAGCGGAGGCAGCGGGGGCAGCGGGGGCGGGAAGGGTGGATCGGGCGCGGTTGGCGGCGGCGATCGAGCGGGGGGTGACGTGGCTGTTGCAGCAGCAGAATTCGAACGGTTGGTGGTCCACCTCCGAACAACCCGCGGTCACGGCGATGGTGCTGACCGCGTTGAATCGCGAACCGACGGGGCGCTTTCTTCAGAGCCGTCCGTCGGAATTGAACCAGGCCTACGATTTCCTGTTGAGCAGCGTGCGACCGGACGGGAGCATCTACCGGGTTGGACTGGCGAACTACAACACGGCTCTGAGCCTGCTGGCGCTGAGTACGGCCAACGATCCCAATTTTCTGCCTGTGATTCGGAATGCGCGGGCGTACCTGGCGGGCACGCAGGTGGACTTCGGGGAACCGGGCGTCCTGGACACGCCGTTCGATGGCGGGGTCGGGTACGGAAGCAAGTACCAGCATTCCGACATGAACAACACGCTGGTCGCCATCGAGGCCATGCGCTGGTCGGAAGCGGCGTTGCCGCGGGATGTGGCGTCGGGACAGAGGCTGGAGTCGGATCTCAACTGGGAGGCGGTGGTGCACTTCCTGCAGAACTGCCAGAACCGGAAGGAATCGAACCCGGCGGAGTGGGTGTCCGACTCGAAGGAGGATCGTGGAGGCTTTGTGTATTACCCGGGCCACAGCATGGCCGGGGGTGTGACCAATACCGTGACGGGCAGGGTGGCGTTGCGGTCGTACGGGAGCATCAGCTATGCGGGATTGTTGAGTTTCATGTACGCGAAGCTGGAGCGGGACGATCCGCGGGTGACGGCGGTTCTCGAATGGTTGGAGGGGAACTACACGCTCGATGAGAATCCGGGGATGGGGCAGCAGGGGCTTTATTATTATCTGCATCTCATGACCAAGGCGCTGACGGCCGCCCGGGTGGGGACCCTTCGCGTGTCCGGGGAGGCCGGGCCGGACACAACGTCCGGGGCGGCTGGTGGCGGCGGGCGGGCAGTGGCGTGGCGCGACGACGTGGCAAGACGTCTGTTGGATCTCCAGCGGCCGGATGGATCGTGGGTGAACGAGAACCCGCGATGGTGGGAGACGGACCCGGTGCTGGTGACCGCCTACATGGTGCTCACGCTCGAGATGCTGCACGCCGACCTGGCGGGCGACGGAAATCAGCGGATCTGATCCGAGAAGATCCGGGCTTCCATCTCGGTGATGCGTCCGTCGCGGTTGGTATCGCACCGGCGGACGGCTTCGTTGAAGGCGAGGTTCTGGCCGCGGACGACTTTGCGTTCGTGATCGAGCAGGATGGGCAGGTTGACCCGGGTCTGGCTCTCGTGCTGGTGGCCGCGGTCCGGCAGGCGGCTCAGGGTTTCGTAGAAAGTGCGGGCGGCAAGGTCGGTC
Source organism: Verrucomicrobiia bacterium (assembly GCA_019634625.1). Taxonomy (NCBI): domain Bacteria; kingdom Pseudomonadati; phylum Verrucomicrobiota; class Verrucomicrobiia; species Verrucomicrobiia bacterium. The sequence continues at coordinate 120,807 of JAHCBA010000004.1, read as the reverse complement.
TCGAACTCGACGGCGAGGCGTTCCTCGTCGCGATAGACGGTTTCCTTCGTTTGGATGCAGCCGGCGGCGGCGAGAAGCAGCGCCACAAGAATGGCCCGGGGGGTGATCATGGGAGAATAAGGGCCCCTGTTATCGGCGGGTCGGAGATGGCGGCAAGTGCAAAGTTGGGACTTATCCGCACCGCGGTGCATTCCCGGAGTCGTGGGGAGGGGAGCGAACTTCGCGACGGAACACCTCGGAGGGCCGAGTTCGGCGGGGCCGCTACGGTGGGGTGCATTGGCTTGAGGACTCGCGGAGCTCGTCCCTCCGATATGCTCTCCGATTCGCTGCCTGCCCACCCACAACCTGGGGATGCACCGTCGTTCGGGTGCGATTTCCACGGTGCTGGCTGAGAGCTCCTTGCGGTTCCGCTCACGCTTCAACGCTCCTGACGGTTGTCGTCCCCCTGCGTCGGGGTCTCGGGAAGGGTTGCGATCTCCATCTTGCGCGCAATCTCAGGGAGCGAATTCACCGTCGCGTCCGGATCCAGGAATCCACGGTCGATGAGCCTTTCGTTGACGAGCATCGCCAGGGCCACGAGCCCCTCAGGGCTGGGATGCAACCGATCCTCTTGAAGCCATTTCGCGGTGGAATCGTTGTCAAAGACGTGTTCCCCGATCCGGATCGGCTGGCCGGCCTGGATCCGGTCCATCCATTGCGCGAGGGACACCAGAACGATGGTGGTCCGGGAAGAGGCCCAGGTTCGCAACCGTTGGTTCAGCGCGGCCAGGGTTGCCGGCTGCGGCACCTGTCCGGGCGCAAGTATCCTGCCCACCGCCGCGGACATGTCCGGAAAGTCGCCAATGACAACCGGACAATCAAACTGCTCGAGGAGCGCCGTTCCACGGTCCAGCAACGTGAACCGGTCATTTTCGGAGGTCATGGGTGCACCCGCCGCATCGACGTTTCCGTAGCCAAACCAGAAAAGGAAATCGAGCGCCACGACCAGGGACGGTTTCAACACCTCGGTTTTCGAGACGAGGGCTGTCCCGTGTGCGACGGGGCGCACGAAGAAGAACAGCGACGTGTGCTCGATGGGGTTCTCCAGGGGTTCCCTGCGACTCGCCACGACGGCTGCCTTCCATCCTGGCGGGGCCCCGAAACCCTGGCTGAGAGACGCCCCGACGATGGCCACGCGCCCGATTGACGATCCCGTCGGCCGTGCCTCAGCCCCGACGGAGGCGGGCTGACCGAACGCAAGGAATCCGAGAATCACCAGCAGGCCTGTCATCCTTCGCTGCATGGCTTGCATGATCCAACGCTACCGTCCCGGCAACGGGCCCGTAAAGGGGGGCCGTGCTTCTTGGGTATTCGTCATGAACGGGGCTTCACCCGAACGTGCCGGGTGCGCCCGGGGGATTCCGTTGCCGGCTTCCGTCGTGCTTCGTCGGTCAGGGCGCCAGGACCTGGAGGGATACGGCATTGGGTTCGTACACCACCTCCCAACGTCGGCCGGGGCCTGGATCGCCCACGACTTCGGTGAATTCGCCGGTCCGGCCCGAGCAGGTGAGGAGGGTGACCGTGGTGCCCACGGGGGGTTGGTAGCCTTCCGCCAGGCGGACCCGCAGACGACCTGCCAGGGTTGCGGCGGTCTGGTTGAGGGTGAGCCGGCTGTTATCGCCCGGTCCCAGGGTGAACTCCATCTCCCCCTCGGCGGTCTGCTCGAATCCGCCGGTGGCGCGCAGGGTGAGGGTGCCGGTGGGATGGCCCACGCGGAGGAGGGCGCGGTTGAGGATGCGGGGCGGAGGCTCGATGAGGCTGTTCACGGCCGTGACAGAACCCGTGCCTGCGAGCACGCCGGCGGCGAGGTCCAGGGTTCCGGCGTGATTGTGATCGAGTGTGGTGTTCTGAAGCAGCAGTTCCGATCCGGGGGCCGGCCGATACGCATCGCCGAGGGGAATGAAGCCGTCGCGGGCGTCGAAGCTGACGGTTTGCGTGATGAACCGGATGCGGCCGTGATTGATGAGCGGGAGGAGGAACTGGATGGGCCGCGGGGTGGTTCCGACGATTTCCCCATGATTCTCGAAGGTGCCGAGCCCTTCGAAGGTGGCCCTCAGATGACTGCCCTGGGCCGAGCCCGATGCGAAATGGAATGTGCCGCGGTTGACGAGCGCCGGGCCTCCGACCCGCAGAACGAGCTGCTGGTTGCCATTGGACAGGGTGTTCAGCCCGGTGAACTCGAGCCGGCCCGATCCTGAAAGATCGATGCCTCGAACGAGGTTGTCGCCATGGACCCGGGTGACGCCATCGACGCGTACCCTGGAACTGAGGGTCACCTCGATCCCCGCCAGGTCGCTGTCGGCATTGAGGTGCAGCAACCCGCCGCTCACCCGGACCTGGCCCAGTTGGGAGGGGGCGAGGAGATGAAGCCGGCTGGAGTTGAGCAGGTCCACGTTGCCCCCGGGCCGGACCAGGGGCCGCCAGAGGGTGAGCTGGCCAGCCTGCACCACCAGGGGGCCGGTGGTCTCGAGGGTGCCGCGGTAGTCGGTGTCGGCGTCGTAAATCACGCGCCGGGTGCTGGTGTTGTATTCGCCAAACTCGAGGGTGCCTGCCCCGGTGATGCGCGAGGAGGCGCCGCCCCGGAGGCGGTGCGCCAGGATCAGCCGGGCCTCGTCGCCCACTTCCAGTTCGCCGTGGTGCTCCAGGTTGACCATGAGCAACCCGCCGGTGGGCACTTCCATGCGGCCCTCGTTGCGGAACCGCACGCCCTCCAGGCGCATGGGCAGGTTGGTCGAGGTGCCCAGGGTTCGCAGGGTCCCCAGGTTCAGGATCCTTCCCGCCCCCAGGGCGGCGGGGTCCTGACCCAAAGGCTGCACGGTCGCGCCGTGATCGAACTCGAGCAGGCTTCCCGGGTGATTCACCACCTGCCCCATGGGATGCCGGAACTCGACGAACCCGCTGATGCGAAGGCCACCGTGGGCATGGAACGAATGGGGTCCGAGGTCCATCAGGAAGTTGCCCCCGAAGATTCCCGAGAACCGCGCCGATCCCCAGGCCCGGGTTTCACCCGCCCCGAACCGCACGCTGCTCAGGACCAGCGGCCCGTGCACCTCAATGGGCCGTTCGACATGCAGCGTCTGGTTGGCGAGGGTCAGACCCGACCGCGCCACCAGCGACACCAGGGATGGCAGGACCGTGAAGGTCGGCAGGGTCCCGGGTGCGTCGATGAGCACCTCGTCCCAGGGCGCCGGTCCGGGAGGGAAGGTCCAGACGCCGCCCCCGGCAGGCCCCGGCAGCCAGGCATTGCCCACATTCCGGAACTGGAACTCATGGAAGACAGCCTGGGTGAAGGGGGCGTTGATCTGCACCCGATACCGGCCGGGAGGGAACGATGGGTCGGCCCGCACGGTGAGCAGGCGGCGATCGGCGCTGGCACGCAGTTCCACCGGGCCGAAGGGAACGAAAGGCCCGGTCTCCGAAAGCCGGGTCACGGTCAAGGTCGCCGCCGCCAGGGACGATGCGAGCAAGGGCTGGTCAAAGCGATACCAGGCCTCCTCCAGACTACCTCCCACCGCCACATGGGTGCCGACACCGGTGGGGAAGGATTCGATGGCCCGCGGTTCGGTGCCGGTGGCGAATTCCCAGGTCAACGGGCCCGGGCGCTGGTTCCCCGAGGCATCGGCCAGTCCGGCCGACAAGGTCGCCCGATATTCCCCCTGCACGATCGGGCCCGCGGTGGTGAAGACCAGTCGCCGACGGTCTTCACTCCACGCCACGGCGCCGGGCACAGGCGATTCGTCCACCTTGTGCACCAGTCCCAGCAGGTCCGGGGTGGCCGGATTCACCACCGGTTCGTCGAAGTGCACGCTCACCTCACCGAGCACGCCTGGCACGATGGCGCTCAGGGCAATCGGTTCCACGGACAACACCTCCGGCGGGTAGGCGTCCGCCACCACCCGGTATCGCACCGGGCCGGTTTCCCGCACGTTGCCTCCGACATCCACGACGCGTGCCCGGGCCTCGAACGAGTCCGAACCGCCCGGCCCGCGTGCAGGCACGCGATGCAGGACTTCCCAGGGCCGGTGGTCGGTGCGCGACACCTCGACGCCATCAATGAGAAAGACCACGTCCCGCACCCCGACGTCGTCGGTCGCCCGCACCTGGAGCCGCAAGGCGTCACCGGCCTCGACCAGGTCGCGGTCCGGACCCTGCCCATGGCGAACCAGTTCCGCCGTGGGAGGCACTCCGGACAGGTCGGCGGGGAAGGGACGCACCACGGTGACGCCGCCGGGCCCGTCCGCCACGTAGGCGATTCCGCCGGCCATGGCGAGGGAGAAGGCGGTGCCCGGGGTGGCGATCTGGGACAGGAAGGTTGGGGACTCATCCGACGGGGCCCATTGGAAGATGGAAAGGTCCACGCGCGTGTCGGTGCTGTTGGCGGACACCACGGCCAGCGCGCGGCCGTTTTGCAGCGGCATGAGATGGCGCCAGCCGGCCTGGGCGGTGTTCACATTCCGGACCAATTGCGGCTGGTCCGGATCGCTCAGATCGAAATGGCTGTAACCCTGTTGATGGGTCACCAGGAGCTGATCGTCGAGGCTCGCCCATTGTCGTTCCAATCCGGAAAGGCCCGCTCCCACGTTGCCCGGGGCGGGCACGCGGCCCGCGGGCAGCACGCCGCCCTGGCGCAGGATGGGTCCATGAACCAGAAGGCCATCCCCCAGGGTGTGGATCCGGTTTCCAGACTCCATCAACCGTGCGATCCGCACCGGCCAGGTGACAGGTTCCATGAGGTCACGGCCCGTTGCCGGGTCCAGCCGCCGCAGGAGATTTCCATGTCCCAGCCACACCGACTCGCCCCCGATGGCCACGGCGGTTGGATGGGGCAGGTCGGTCCGTTCCCAGGTGAGGTCGGCCACACCGCCTTCGCGCAGGAGCCAGCCTGTGACCCGGTTTTCCTGCAGGGCCACGCCCACCCGACCGCGAAGGGCCACGGCCTTGACCTGACCCGGTTCCACCCGCGCCACCACCGGCTCGGATGAGTCCCGGATGTCCACGACCGCCAGGCCTGTCGAGCAGGCCGCCAGCAGCCACCCGTTGCCCGCCGCCACTTCGAAGGCTTGCCCGGGCGTCGGCACCCGCGCCAGCACTCCCGTTTGCAACCCCGCCCCGTCGAGAGGATCCAGCCCCAGCCGCACCTCGTCCCCGTCCGACACGCCATCCCCGTCGGTGTCCGGGTTGCGTGGGTCGGTTCCCACCACGGCCTCGACGACGTCCGGCAAGCCATCGTTGTCGGTGTCGGCCAGCATCGCCCCGCCTGGGGAGGAACGTCCGTTGTAGCGAAGGGGCGCCGTGGGGACGACGGTTGGCATGCCCGCCTCCGCGCTGCGGAACACCGTCACGCCGAATCGCGCCGTGGTGGGATCGTAGTACGCGACCGAGTAGTGGGCGTTCGGGCGCAGGAACAGTTCCGTGAACCGGCCGTTGGCGTTGAGCCGTCCGCGGGTCACGAAGCCGCTGTTGAGATCGCGCAGGGCGTAAAACATGGGCGCCTCCGGGAATGCCGCCGGACCCGCCGCCGGGCTGGCTGCGGCCGGGGTTCCCGATGCCGGGGCAAGCCGTGCTCCGGAGAACCCGATGGATCCACCCCGGCGCGGTTGATGCATGGACATGAACTCCGCCAGGGCCCGGTGCAACCCGTCGAAATACCCGGTCCACCCCGCGGCCTCGACTTCTGCGATTGCCAGGGTCAGACGGTCGAAGCCCTCCGCCAACTCCGCCCGCACGGTGGCGTCCGCCGTGCCCAGGGCCACCTGTTCCTGCCGGGCGAGAAATTCGAGGACCTGCGCATCGGTGGCTCCGTTCCAACGCGGCATCGCAAGAATCGCCGTCCGTTCTTCGGTCGTGACACCTGCCCCACCCGGTCCGGCCGGGTTCAGGGCCTCCTGCACCCGCGTCATGAAGGCTCGATGCACCGGCATGAGTTCGGGGTCCGACACCTCGGCCCAGCGGGAGTGCCCGAGGAGGATGCCCAGCGCGGCCTGGACCCGAAGGATGAGGCGCTCCTGGATTTCGAGATGGCGCAGGGCCCGAAGCAACCGTGGGTCGCCCGTGGTCGAACCCAGGCCTGCCAGGGCCGGTCCAGGCGCTCCGATGCAGGACGCCGCCGCGGTGTCCAGGCAGCTCCGGTAGTCGATCGCCGCATCGATGGCGCCCTTCAACCCCCAGGCCAGGCCCAGAGCGCTCCCGATTCCCGGCAGGCAGCCCAGCCGTGCGCCGGTGTAGGCGCTGTCGAGGACGCCGACACACGCACCGGTCAACGGACCCACCCGCGCGCAATCGCGAGCCGCCCGTTGGGCACTCAGGGCCGTTCCGATCGGGCATCCGGCATCCCCGGCGACCAGGTTGATGACGTTGTCCAACGCCACGTCCCCGATGCTGTCCAGGGCCGCCTCCCTGGCAGGCCGGCAGGGCGAGGTTTTCTCCGCCCAGTCTCCGCAGCAACGCGCCGCGTAGGCCCCGCAGTCGGGTTCATCGCTGCCATCGCCTTCCGGGCCAGCGCCTTCGGTGCCGGGCGCCAGGCCGTGCCATCCGGGCTGCCGCAGGCCCACCCCGGGATCGGTCGCGGCATACAACCCGTCCGGGGTCACCGTCGCCAGCCCCTGCGGTTCCCATCGCCCGGTGTCATGATTGAAGCTCCACAATACTGTCTTCGATCCCGGCCCCAACCGTTCGCCGGTCACGGGGTCGGGCAGGTTGGGAAACCGCACCGGCACGGGCAGGTCGAAGTTCTCCGGGCCGTCCGTCTGGACGGTGATCACCAACGGCAGGTTCAGCCCGGGCGGCAGCGGTTCCGGCAAGCGGTCTGGCGGCACCGGCGCGATGCCCACCCTTCCGCCCCGCACCCCCTGGTCGCTGAACACTCCGTTGGGAGGGATTTCCAGGCGCACGCCCGCCAAGGCAGGGTTCGCCGCCACCACCGCCTCCGGAAAGGTGATCACCGTGATGTCGGTCGGATGCACCGGCCGCAGGGCGTCCCCGGGGATGAAGGGCAGGTACACCACCCCCGACCCGCCCGCTGGATTATCCTCGCGTCCCGCCACCGCATCCCACGCCTTGCCGATGAAGGGGTAATAGCCGCCAGTCGGCCACTGGCTGCCCACCGCCGGCCGGCCGTCCACGTGGACGAAGAATCGCCCTGCCGGTGCCGGATCGAGTTGGAAGTCGCCGTTCTCGTCGGTCACCGCCCGCAAGGTTTCCTCCGCACCGTCCACGGTGACGATCACTCCTGACAACGGTCGATCGGTGCCGTCGGCGTTCCGTTCGGAGGCCAGCACCCGGCCCACCACGACCGTGCCCGGCACCGGGGCGATTCGACCGGTGCTGAAGGAAAGGCGGAACTCTCCGCCCGGCACCCCATCGCCGTCCGGATCCAGGGGTCGTCCCAGCCCGTCCTGGATGTCCCGGCCGTCCAGGATCACCTCCACCCGGGCGCCCGCCGGCAGCGGTTCCAGGTAGAACAGCGTCGCCGTCCGCAGATCCCGCGACCACTCGGTCCGGGTGAGCAACCGGCGCCCACCGGACCACGCCTGCAGCAGATCGGACTCCGCGACCTCTGCGCCCACTGGGCCGCTGAGTCGCAGAATGGTCTCCCGGGTCAGGGACACGCCGGTTTCCCCGGAATAGGGGGAACTCGATGCGACCGACACCCCCGCTCCGGCGCCTTCCCGCAGGCGGTAGAATCGGGGGCTTCCCGATGGCGCCAGCCGCCAGCGGACCCGGTTGCCCGCCAGTTGGGGTGAACCCGGTGCCGGCGCCCAGGCCGGGGTGCCGCTCAGCGCCGACGTCTGTTCCAGCACGAACGATCCCGCGTCCGCGGCCCATTCCAACTCCACTCCGCCCGCGTCCAGGCGGATCGCCAGATGCGGCGGTGCCGCGGCGGACGCTCCCAGTGCGAACGTCCACATCCAGATCCACGCCATCCATTTCGAGCCGTGCCGCAGTCTCCTAGTCTTGTTCACGTTCGGTGAGAAAAATCGGCGGACGGTGGCGAATCCGGGCGGGAAAGACAATGCCAGGGGCACGGCGGCGTTTCCCCCGGGTGCATCCCGGAGTGGTGGGTGAGGGGGCAGCGAATCGGAGGGACGAGTTCCGCGAGTCCTCGACCCGACGCTCCACGCCGTTGCGGCCTCGTGGAACTCGATCCTCCGAGGCGACGCTTCGCGAAGTTCGCGCCTCCACCCACAACTCCGGGGTGCACGGGATTGTCCCCCGCACGACTACCGACAAAGCCACCGAGGGAAGCTGGAGGGGGGCTGTGGGGCTGCAGCCGAGGATCATTGGAGATGACGAGAGCGGCCTGCTGGATGGCGCATTGGAACGGATGATGCCTCGTCGAGACCTGATTTCGCGGCGTTGGAGCGATCAACAAAATTGGTCTGGCTCACTATATGGGTCAACAAATAGAGTCTGACTAACTAAATAGCCTTCCAATCCAATGCCCACATCTGCATTCCCATCGATGTTCTGTTGCGAAGGACGCTGCGCCCAACTTTCGCCGCATCGGCGGTCAACAAAAGCAGTCAGGCTTGGTAAATGGATGAATGTTGACCCCCCTGTTTCGACCCTGGGTGGTCCGTGTTGGGTTGATCGGCGACAACTTGAGGGGGCGGAGCGTGCTCGACTTGGGGCGGGGCAGGGGTGAAGGATGGCCCGGGTTCAGGGATGGGGCACTGAAAGGAGAAGACCCGATGAGACTATCCAGGCTGAAGGCGGATGTCGGCGAGGCCGGCGTGTACCATTGCATGTCCCGAGTTGCGGGCGGTCTGCCGATGCTCAATGAAGAGGCGAGGGGGGAAATGGTTCGGTTGCTGGGGCGATTGGGGGAGTACAGCGAGGTGGAGGTGCTCACCTACTGCATGATGCCCAATCATTTTCACCTGCTGGTGCGGGTGCCGACACGCCGGCCGGCGGAATCGTTCACCGACGAGGAGATCGTCGCCAAGCTCGAGGCGTTTCATGGGCGCAAGGCCGTGCCGAGCCAACTGGCACGGGCGGCGGTGAAGGAGGGGGCACCGATCCCGGAGAAGATCCGGGAGAGGGTGCTCACGCGGATGCGCGAGGTTTCCGGGTTTATGGCGGAGTTCAAGCAGCGGGTGACGCGCTGGTACAACAGGAGGCACGACCGCTACGGATTTCTGTGGGGCGAACGGTTTCGGAGTGTGATGGTTGAGGACACGCCCGAGGTCTTGCGGTTGATCGCGGCCTATATCGACTTGAATCCGGTGCGTGCCGGGCTTGTGGCGGATCCGGGAAAGTATGCCTATGGGGGTTACGCGGCGGCGCTGGGCGGTGTCCGGGCGATGCGGAAGAGCCTGACGGAGATGCTCGGGGCGAAGGACTGGCCCGCGGCGGCGGCGGCGTACCGGGCGCTGATGGGGTTTTCGGAGGGAGGCGTGGGAAAGGCCGGGAGAGGGGCTGCCGGGAAGGAGGCCGCAGGGCAGGAGCCAGGCTCCGAGGCGCCGGTCTCGGTGTCGGACTTGTTGCGGCGGAGGATTCGGCACATGACCGACGGGGTATTTCTGGGATCGGAGGCCTTTGTGAATGCGATGTGGGAGCGGCACCGGGAAAAGTTCGACCGGCGCAGGAAGAGCGGGGCGCGACCAATCCGGGGGGCGGAGCTGCCGGGGCTGAGGGTGCTTCGGAACCTCCGGGTCCGGGCGGTGGAGTGAGGAAGGATGGAGGGGGGCAGGGACCGGACGGCGCTGGAGCGGACGGCGCTGGAGCGCACCTACTCGTTCATTCGTGGCGGAGGGCGTCGATGGGATCGAGGCGGGCGGCGGCGCGGGCGGGGTAGAGGCCGAAGATGATGCCGATGGCGCCGGAGATGCCGAAGGCGATGAGGACGGACCAGACGGTGACGATGGTCTTCATGGTGGTGATCTGGGAGACCACGACCGGGGTGAGGACACCGACGATCACGCCGATGAGGCCGCCGCCGACGGAGAGGACAATGGTTTCGACAAGGAACTGACGGGTGATGTCGCGGCGCTTGGCGCCGAGGGCGCGGCGAACGCCGATTTCGCGGGTCCGTTCGGTCACATTGGCGAGCATGATGTTCATGATGCCGATGCCGCCGACGAGGAGGGAGATGGCGGCGATGGAGCCGAGGACGATATTGAAGATGCGCTTGGTTTGTTCGGCCTGGCGGAGGAGTTGGAGGGGGACAATGACCTCGAAGTCCGGCTGGTCATGGAACCGGTCGAGCAGGGCTTTGATCTGGGGATCGGCGGTTTCGACAGCCGCGGTGTCCTGCATTTGAACGGTGATCTGGTGGAGCTGGACCTCCTCGGCTTCGAAGCTGCCGGCGGTGCGGCGAATCAGGACCTCGCCGAATCGGGTGCGGGAGGTGGAGAGGGGGATATAGACGTTGTTGTCGAGGGGTTCGCCCTCCATGCGGCCGGACTGGGTGCGTTGTTCAGGCTGGCTCTGTTCCTCGAGGATCCCGACGATCCGGTAGTAGAAGGCGTCGATCTTGATGGTGTTGTCGATGGGATCCTCGGAGGGGAAGAGGCGGCGGGCGAGTCCGGTGGTGATGACGCAGACATTGTTCTGATGGACCTCATCGATGTGGGCGAGGAAGCGGCCGCGGACGATGCGGGCTCCGGCGACCTCGGTGTAGGAGGGGAGGGTGCCGATGACCTGGCAGGGGATTTCGTTGCGGGAGTAGCGGACGTTTTCGCGGATGATGCGCATCGGGACGACGCGGACCACGCCCGGGATGGTGGACTGGAGGCGGGAGGCGTCCTGGTAGGTGAGGCCGTACTTGAGCTGCATGCCGCGGGGCCCTCCTCCGCCGGACTGCTGGCGGGCCTGTTCGGGGGGCTTGATGCTGCGGAGGATGATGTTGCTGCTGCCGAGGCGTTTGATGGCCTCCTGGGCTTCGAACGAGGCGCCCTCGCCAATGGCCAGCATGGCGATCACCGAGCAGACGCCGAAGATGATGCCGAGCATGGTCAGGCCGGAGCGCAGCTTGTGGAGCAGGAGGCTCTTGATGCCGAGGCGGACGATGCTGGCGAACTGGAAGCTCAGCGGGGAGGCCATGGAGAAGGGGTGCTGGCAGTCGTGAAGTCAGGAATGGGCGATGGTCGCCGGAGGGTCAGGCGACGGGGACCGGTTGGGGGGCGGGAGAGCCGGGGACGGGGCGATTGAGGACCTCGCGATCGATGAGGCCGTCCTTCATGTGGATGACGCGGTGGGCGCGGGCGGCGACGCGTTCGTCGTGGGTCACGAGGACGATGGTTTTTCCGCTGGCGTTGAGCTGGTCGATGAGGTCGAGGACCTCCTTGCCGGTACGGGAGTCGAGGTTGCCGGTGGGTTCGTCGGCGAGGATCATGACGGGGTCATTCACCAGGGATCGGGCGATGGCGACGCGCTGCTGCTGACCTCCGGAAAGCTGATTGGGGCGGTGATGGAGGCGGTCGCCGAGGCCGACGAGGCGGGCGAGTTCGATGCAGCGATCCTGGAACTGGCGCAGGTCGGCTCCCTGGTAGAGGAGGGGGACCTGGATGTTCTCGATGACGGTCAGCTGGGCGATGAGGTTGTAGGACTGGAAGATGAATCCGATCATGCGTCCGCGGGCCTCGGAGAGTTCGTCGTCGGGCATGATCGAGACATCCTCCCCGCCCAGCCAGTAGCTGCCGGCGGTGGGGCGGTCGAGGCAGCCGAGGATGTTGAGCATGGTGGACTTGCCGGAGCCGGAGGGGCCCATGATGGCGACGTAGGAGCCCTCCTCGATGCTGAGGTGGACACCCCGGAGGGCGAGGACGTCGGCTTCGCCGCCGAGGACGTAGCGTTTCTCGACGCCCTGGATGCGGATGATGGCGGAGTCCGCGGACATGGGGGATGGATGGGGAAAGAGGCGGGGTGGGGAGTGGGTTCGGATGAGCCTGGATGAGCCTATTCGGGGGGGCGTTCAGCGCGTCCTCCTGGACGTCCACCCCCGCCGCCCTCCCGGGGACCGGCTCCTCCGCCGCCGAAACCGCCACCGCCACCGCCACCGCCCTCACGGTTACGCCCGCCGCCGAGGGCCTGGCGCATGGCGGCGCGCTCCTCTTCGTTCAGTTCGCCATCGCCGTCCTTGTCGAACTGGCGGAGCATTTCCTCGCGATTGAAGCGGGGGCCGCCCTGGCCTGCGCCCGGGCCCTGCGCCGAGCCCGGGCCTTGGGCGGCCTGGGCATCCGCGCCGCGGGGCTGGGCCTGGCCGGCGAACCGGGCGGCCATGGCGGCGCGCATGGCCTCGCGTTCCTCGTCATTGAGCTGGCCGTCGCCATCGCGGTCGTACTGTCGGATCAGGGCCTGGAAATCGGCACCGCCGGGAGCGCCTGGGGCGCCTGGGGCGCCGGGACCGGCTGCTCCGGGGGTGGTGGGGGCGCCGGGATTTGCGCCGGGAATTCCGGGCCGGGCGGCGAGGCTGCTGCCGGGGGCGCCGGGGATGGCGGTGGATTCACCGGGGGCGGGACGGGGGCGGGAATCCGGTCGGGCGGGGGCATTGGTGAGAGCGGCTCGTTCGTCGGGGGTGAGGACCGAGCCTTCGAGGTCACGTTCCTGGGAATCGAAGGGCGGGGCGAGGAGGACGCGGTCGCCCTCATTCAGGCCGGAGAGGATCTGGATGAACCGGGTGTTGTACATGCCGGGTTCGACGGGGCGGGGTTCGGGGGTGCCGCGGTTGAGGACATAGACGACCTGGCGACCGCGGTGGGTGGTGACGGACTGGATGGGGACGGAGAGGGCGTTGGCGATGTTGGTGACGATGATTTCGGCCCGGGCGGAGACGCCGGGTTTCACATCGGGGAGGGGATCGGTGATATGGACGTCGGTGTTGTAGACCTTGAGGTTGGGGTTGCCCCAGCGGCTCTGGGTGTCGGGGAGGAGGCCGACGCGCTCGACGTAGGCGGCGAACCGGGTATCGGGCATGGAGTCGAGAATGACGAAGGCGGGGAGTCCGGCACGGATCATGTTGATGTGGGATTCGTGCACCTTGACGGTGACCTTCATGCGGGAGGTGTCGGGGAGCTTGATGATTTCCTGGCGGTTGCGGACGACGGCGCCTTCCTCGATGAGGGACTCGCTGGAGAAGCGGTTTTCGCTGACGGCATAGACGACGAGGCCGTCCTGGGGAGCGTGGATCTTGGTGGCTTCGAGGTTGCGGCGGTCGCGTTCGAGTTTGCGTTGATTGAGGATGAGGGTGTTGGACTGGGTGAGGAGGTCGGCCTGGGACTGGGCGATGCGGGCGCGGGATTGGGCGACGACGCGGTCGAGTTCCTTGCGGGCTTCGTCGAGACTCGACTCGTACTGTTCCTGGAGTTTGCGAAGATCGAACTGCTGGAGGAGCCAGAGGGTGTTGGTGGCGACGATGAGGGCGTTGCGCTGATTAAGGACGGCGAGGCGGTCGCTATCGACCTTCTGCTGGGTTTCGTAGCCCTTGGCGGCGAGGTTGGTGGTCCAGTTGTAGTTTTCGAGGGCGATGGCGAGCTGGTTTTCGGCCTGGACGACGCGATTGCTGGACTCGATGAGATCCACGTCGCGCTGGCCCTGGAAGAACTTCTCGAGGTCGAGATCGGCGAAGCGGACCTTGAGTTCGGCGGCGCTGATGTCGCTTTGGGTGGCGCTTCTCTGAATGGAGAGTTGTTCCTGGGCCTGGATGAGGCCGAACTGGGCTTTTTCGAAGTTGATGAGCTGTTGGTTGACCTGGTCCTCGGCCTGGGCGGAGTCGAGTTCGACGATCATGTCGCCGCGATGGACGAAGCTGCCTTCGGGGACGATGTAGATGATGCGGGCGGTGCCTTCGACCTCGCTGCGGATGCTGACCTCGCTGACGGCGGCGAGGTTGCCGGCCTCGACGATGGAGACGGTGAAGGTGCCGCGGCGGACCTCATGAAAGCCGGTGGACGCGGCGGAGTCGCGGGGGGTGGCGACGGCGACAATGAGGACGATGAGGAGGAGGGCGGCGACGCCAAGGAGGACGTAGCGGCGGCCCGGGGAGGCCGGAAGGCGGTGGGTGATGGACTTGAGGTTCATGGGCGCGGTTCAAGAAAGTAGTCTGGAGGGAGGACATCGCCATCGGGCATTCGCAGCGGAGGTTCCCCCAACTGGTCCGGGGTAAGGCGGGCGGAGAGGGGATCTTCGAGCCAGAAGGCGGGTTGTTCGGAGCGGGGGACACCGAGGTCGAGGAGCAGTTGGAGTCGGGACTGGAGGTAGGTGACGAGGGTGGAATTGACCTGGTTTTGGGCGGCGATGAGGGAGTCCTGGGCTTCGCGGAGATCGCGGACCTGAACGCGGCCGGCCTCGAGGCGGAGGGCATTGAACTCGACGCGGCGGCGGGCGACTTCGAGGGAGGCCTGACTGTTGAGGTAGTTGAGACGGCGCTGCTCGAGGGTGCGGAGGCCGCGGTCGATGCGATCCTTGAAGGTGTCGAGGGTGAGGGCGAGGGAGCGGACCTGGGATTCGAAGGAGACCTGGGCGGCGCGGTAGGCGTTGCGTTCGCGGAGGCGGTCGATGGGGAGGTCGAGGGAGAGTCCGACCGAGTAGCGGAGGTCGTCGAGGTCGAAGCGGGCGTAGTCCGTGGGGGCCTCGGACTGGAGGGAGGCGGTGCTGAACAGGCCGAGGTCGGCCTTCAACTGGTCGGCGGCGACGCGAAGGCGGCGTTGGCTGTCCTCGAAGCGGTCGATGGCGTTGAGGATGTCCATGTGTTGATCGACCGCCAGACGGAAGCCCGCCTCGCTGGCGATCTGGATGGGCTGGAGGCCTTTGGCAATGAGATCGTCGAGGTCGGCGTCGTCGAGGTGGATCTCCTCGGGGATGGGGACGCCCAGGGTGAGTTTGAAGGCGGCCATCTGGTTGAGGTAGGAGGCCACGGAATTGATGTAGCCGATGCGGGCGGTGAGTTCGGCGGTGCGGGCGTCATCGACGGCGCTTTGCTGTTCGCGGTCCACGGCCCGGGCCTCGAGGTAGCGGGTGATATCGACGCGGCGGAGGTAGTCCATGTGGTTGTTGCGGACGACATCCTTGAGGGCCAGGAGGCTGAAGTAGTCGTTGACCACGTTGACGGCGAACTGGTGCTGGAACTGCGTGTAGGTGCGGATGGCATACACGACGTTGCGTTCGGCCTGGGTGAGATTTTCGACGGTCGGGTCGTTGCGTCCGAAGCCACGGAGGAGGGGTTGGGTGAGCTGGACGGAGATGAGGCTGACGGCGGTTTCGCGGGGGCCCTGACCCGAGCCGGCGCTCCAGCTGGTGAAGTAGCGAAGAAGGTCGTTGGCGAGGGCGGCGCTGAGACGGCCGCCGGTGCGGAGGTACTGGCTCACGCCGACCTGGGAACGGACGGTGCCGATGTCGCTGCCGGCCGGGCTGCCGCTGACCTGGGCGGTGGAGCCGGCAAAGAACTGGGGGGAGAACTGGTACCGGGAGCCGGTGAGAGTCAGGGCGGCGAGGTAGAGCTGTTCCTTCTGGGTCTGGTACTCGCGGCTGTGACGGACGGCGAGGTCCAGGGCCTCCTCGAGGCGGATGAACCGGCGTTGCGGGGCGGTACGCTCCGCGAAGATCTCGTCGGGGTGAATGGAGGCCGGGTCGCGGTCCGAGTACGGGGTGGCTATGGAGAAGAGGTTGGTGCGACCGAAGATGCGGTTTTCGGCCTCCTCGATGATGCGGTACACCTCGCGGTCGGCGGCGCGTTCGTAGCGTTTGGCGGAGCAACCGGAGCCGAGCAGCACGCCGAGGAAGGCGATGAGCAGGGCAGGAAAAAAGAGCGCGCCGGGGGCGGCGCGTCGGAGTTGGCGGAGGGGCGGCTGAACGGGCAACACGAGCTGGTGTGGGTGGACGGGGGTGAGGCTGATATGGTTACAGGGGGTTTGTCGAGGGGGACGCGATTGGCGGGGCGATGACAAGGGAGGGTGAGGGCTTCCCGTTGACGTTTTGGGGAGGGGAGAGGAGAAGGGAGGTGGCGCTGCGCACAAGACCGTGATGGGGCCCACGGAGCGCAGCAAGGGCACGCCCCGGGACCTCTTGGGAGGTTCCGGGGTTCCTCGTTGATGAGGGGGTGGGTACGGTTGCGTTGACGCTTTGGGGTGGGCTCACTAGGTTGACCGCGCATGATAGCCGGTACGTCCGCTGCTCCTTCGGCCACCACGGTGCCTCCCTCGACGCGTCGCGGGGACGAGCGTCTGATTCGATTGTCGGCGGCGGCGGGGGAGAAGGTGCGGTCTTTGCTACAGAGGCAGGGGCGACCGACGGGGGTGCTGCGGGTGGCGGTGGTGGGTGGGGGATGTTCCGGACTGCAGTACAAGATGGATTTGCAGGACCGGCCGCAGAACCGGGACATTGTGGTGGATTCGGCAGGGGTTCAGGTGGTGGTGGATCCGAAGAGCGCGTTGTACGTGACGGGTTCGGAGCTGGACTTTGTGGATGCGCTGCAGGAGGGGGGGTTCAAGGTGAAGAACCCGAATGCGGCGACGAGTTGCTCATGCGGGGAGAGCTTCAGCGCCTAGGGGCGGGCCTGGTCCGGCGGCAAACGACTGGCGTGGGAATGGATGCCTAATGGATGCGTATGCGGTGCTGGGGGAATCCCGGAGGCCCTGGCTGGACGCGGACGCCTTGAAGGCGCGGTACCTGGCGTTGTCTGCGGCGTCCCATCCCGATCGGTTTCATGGGGCGCCGGAAACAGAACGGTTGGAGGCGGGGCGCCGGGCGATGGAGATCAATGCGGCCCATGGGATCCTGAGCGAGCCTCGGGCGCGGTTGCTGCATCTGCTGGAGCTGGAGACCGGCCGGAGGCCGGCGGACATCCAGCGGATTCCGCCGGGGACCATGGACCTGTTTGTCGAGGTGGGGCAGTGCTGTCGGGACGTGGACGGTTTTCTGACGGAGCGGGACGCGGTGACGTCGCCGGTATTGAAGGTGCGGATGTTCGAGCGCGGGATGGAGTGGGTGGAGCGGTTGAGGGCGCTTCAGGAGACGGTGCGGGCGAAGGGCGCGGGTTTGGAGGAGGAGTTGAGGGGAATGAATGCCGCATGGGAAGGGGCGCCGGCGGAGGGCGCTTCGGGACGGGCAGGTTGTCTGCCTCTGGGGCGGTTGGAGGAGATCTACCGGGTCCTCAGCTACGTGGCGCGCTGGACCGAGCAGATCCAGGAGCGGGTCGTCCGGTTGGCGGCGGTTTGAGGTTCGACGATTTTCGATATGGCGAACGCAACTTTGACCGGCCCTGCGGGGTCCGACACCGACTCCTTTCTCTGGCGGCACCTGGGGCCACGGGCGGACGAGATCGGGGAGATGGCCCGGGCGTGCGGGTACGATTCCCTGGAGGCGTTGGTCGGGGCGGCGGTGCCGGCGGGGATTCGGATGGAAGGGGGACTTGATCTGCCGGGACCGATGGGGGAGGTGGAGGCCTTGGAGCGGTTGAAGACGATGGCGGCGCGGAACGAGGTGTACCGGTCGCTGATGGGAATGGGCTATTACGGGACGGTCATGCCGGCGGTCATCCGGCGGAATATTTTGGAGAACCCGGGCTGGTACACGCAGTACACGCCGTATCAATCCGAGATTTCGCAGGGCCGGCTGGAGGGGTTGCTGAATTTCCAGACACTGGTGACGGAATTGACGGGGATGGACATTGCCAACGCCTCGTTGCTGGACGAGGCGACGGCCTGTGCGGAGGCAATGATGATGTGTCACCGGGTGAAGGCCGGCGAAGGGCGCCCCGGGGAGGCGCCGCGCGACCGGTTTTTTGTGGCGGACACCTGCCATCCGCAGAGCGTGGCGCTGGTTCGCGGCCGGGCGGAGGCGTTGGGACTGGCGGTGGAGGTGGGCGACTGGCGGGGATTCGAGGGCGGGCCGCGGTACTTTGGGGCGCTGATTCAGTATCCGGACACGTTCGGGGAGGTGCATGACCCCGGGGAATGGGCGGCACGGATTCGGAGTGGGGGGGTGCTGGTGGTGGTGGCGACGGATCTGCTGGCGTTGACGGTGCTGCGGCCGCCTGGGGAGTGGGGTGCGGACGTGGCGGTGGGGAGTGCGCAACGGTTCGGAGTGCCGATGGGGTATGGCGGTCCGCACGCGGCGTTTTTCGCGACGCGGGAGGTGTTTCGGAGGAGCATGCCGGGGCGGTTGGTGGGGGTGTCGCGTGACTCGCGGGGGCGTCCGGCCCTGCGGTTGTCCTTGGGGACGCGCGAGCAGCACATTCGTCGGGAGAAGGCGACTTCGAACATCTGCACCGCCCAGGCCCTGCTGGCCAACCTGGCGATGGCCTACGCCTGTTACCATGGTCCGGAGGGACTGCGGGCCATGGCGCGGCGGGTGCATGAACGTACGGCGCGACTGGCGTCGGGATTGGAGCGGTTGGGCTGCCGACTGCAAACGGCGTCGTTTTTCGATACCCTGACGGTCGAGGTGGCGGATGCCGGGGCGGTGCATCGGGCAGCGCAGGCGCACCGGATCAATCTGCGTCCCCTGGACGCCACGCGGGTGGGGGTATCCCTCGACGAGATGGCGACCGAGGCGGAGGTCGAGATGCTCTGGCGGATTTTCGGCGGGGAGCGGGAGGAGGAGATTCGTTTCGGCGAGGTGGCGCCGGTACGGGCGGCGTGGGTGGAACGGACGACGCCGTATCTTCGGCATCCGGTCTTTCACCGATATCGGAGCGAGACCGAGATGCAGCGGTACCTGCGCCGGCTGGAATCGCGGGATCTGTCGTTGTGCCACTCCATGATTCCGTTGGGTTCGTGTACGATGAAGCTGAATGCAGCGGCGGAGATGCTGCCGCTGAGCTGGCCGGAATGGAACGGGCTGCATCCCTTTGCGCCGGAGGAACAGGCGGCGGGGTATCGGGAGTTGTTCCGGGATCTGGAAGACTGGCTGGGACGGATCACGGGGCTGCCGGGGGTTTCGTTGCAGCCAAACGCCGGATCGCAGGGGGAATACGCGGGGTTGCTGGTGATCCGGGCATGGCATCGGAGCCGCGGGGAGGGGCACCGGGACGTTTGTCTGATTCCCACCAGCGCGCACGGGACGAATCCGGCCAGCGCGGTGATGGCGGGGATGCGGGTGGTGCCGGTGGGATGCGACGGGCAGGGGAATATCGATCTGGACGACCTCCAGGCACGAGTGTCAGAGCATCGTGCCCAACTGGCCTGCCTCATGGTCACGTATCCCAGCACGCACGGGGTTTTCGAGGCGTCGATCCGGGAGGTGAGCCGGTGGGTGCATGAGGCGGGGGGACAGGTCTATCTGGACGGGGCGAACATGAACGCACAGGTGGGATTGACGAGTTCGGGGCTGATGGGGGCGGATGTGTGCCACCTGAATTTGCACAAGACGTTCTGCATTCCGCATGGAGGAGGCGGTCCGGGCGTAGGGCCAATCTGCGTGGCGGAGCATTTGACGGCGTTCCTGCCGGGGCATCCCCTGGGTGCGGAGGGGGAGACGGGGACGATCCCGGCGGTGAGCGCGGCACCGTGGGGGAGCGCCTCGCTGCTGCCCATTCCGTGGATGTATATCAGGATGATGGGAGGCGAGGGCCTGACCTTGGCGACGCAGGTGGCCATCCTGAATGCGAACTACGTGGCGAAGCGCCTCGAGGGTTATTTCCCGACGTTGTACCGGGGGGAGGGCGGGTTGGTGGCCCATGAATGCATCCTGGATCTGCGACCGTTCAAGAGCGTCACGGCGGAGGATGTGGCCAAGCGGTTGATCGACTACGGCTTTCACGCTCCCACCCTGAGCTGGCCAGTGGCCGGGACATTGATGGTGGAGCCGACGGAATCGGAATCGAGGGCGGAGCTCGACCGGTTTTGCGAGGCCATGAAGGCAATACACCGGGAGATCATGGCCATCGAGCGTGGGGAGGCGGATCCGAAGAACAACCTGTTGAAGAACGCGCCGCACACAGCGGACCAGGTGGCGGCGGACGTGTGGGACCGGCCGTACTCGCGGGAGGCGGCGGCGTTTCCGGTGGCGGGTTTGCGGGAGACCAAGGTCTGGCCATCGGTGAGTCGCGTGGACAATGTGTACGGGGATCGGAACCTGGTGTGTTCCTGTGTCGGCATGGAGGCCTACGCGGGGTGAATCCGTGTCGGTCCGCTGGGCACCCTCCGCGGGTGTCGAAGCGGGGATGGAGACTCGCAAGACCGGCCGCTTCAAGGGGATGACCCGGGCCGGGATTCCTGGGGACTCCTGGCGAGAGCACGATGCGCTTCCGGTTGGATCGTTGGATCGTCTCCGGAATAATAGGTCAGGCGATATAATGCTGACGCGTGCTGACACAACCGGCACGTTCCCATCCTCCCGAAACCCATCCGGACGTGGCGCTATGGATGGCCTTGCTGCGGGGAAGGCAACATCGATATAAATATGTTACAGACTGGCCCTTTTCAAATAAGTCCAGTCAACAAATAACAAGTCAACAAGTAATGTCAGGCATATTGCATTTGATCAATTAATTAAAATTAAAACGCATGGCACTTTAAATGAAAGTCACGTCAACAAATTATGTCTGGCTTAATGCTTTACCAGGCATTCCGGCCCAAGTTGCTCCGATGGATCGGTCGTGCGGGTGGTGGGAGGGGACTGAACGGGCTTGGCGGGAAGGGGGGGAGCGGCGGAGACTCCGGGCTTTCCCAATCCATGAGAACGCTGGCGATCGGAATTGATTCGGGCACGCAATCGACAAAGGCCCTGGTGGTGGACACACGTTCGGGGCGCGTGTTGGGGGAAGGTTCGGCCGCGTACGATCTGCTGCCTGGGCTGGCGGCCGGTCACAAGGAGCAGGATCCAGCCGTGTGGATCGATGCCTTGAAGGCCTCCGTGGGTACGGCGCTGAAGGCGGCGCGGGCGCGGGCGGGGGAGGTGGTGACGATGGGGGTGAGCGGGCAGCAGCATGGGTTTGTTCCGCTGGACGGGCAGGGACGGGTGATCCGGCCGGCCAAGTTGTGGTGCGACACCAGCACGGCGGCGGAGTGCGAGGAGATCACCGCGGCGCTGGGGGGGGCGAAGGCGACGATCCGGGCGCTGGGCAATGCGGTGCTTCCCGGATTTACCGCCGGGAAGATCCTGTGGTTGAAGAAGCGGGAGCCGCGGAATTACGCCCGGCTGGCGACCGTGCTGCTGCCACACGACTATTTGAACTGGTGGCTGACGGGGAGGGCGTTCATGGAGTATGGAGATGCCTCGGGGACGGCGCTGATGGATGTGCGGCGACGGCGCTGGTGCGAGGCGGCGGTGGCGGCGATCGATCCCGAGCTGACCGGCAAACTGCCGGCGTTGTCGGCGAGCGACGAACCGGCCGGGACGTTGACGGCAGCGGCGGGCGAGGCGCTGGGATTGCCGGCGGGGGTGTTGGTGAGTGCCGGGGGCGGCGACAACATGATGGGGGCGATCGGGACGGGGAACACGCGGGCCGGGGTGGTGACGGCGAGCCTTGGGACCAGCGGAACGATCTATGCGTGTTCGGAGCGACCGGTGGTGGATTCGCGGGGGGAGATTGCGGCGTTCTGCGACTCGACCAACCGCTGGCTGCCGTTGCTCTGCACGATGAATGTCACGGTGGCCACCGAAATGGTGCGGCGGGATTTCGAGCTGGACCACGCAGGGTTCGAACGGATGGCGGCCAAGGCGCCGCCGGGTTGCGAGGGGTTGATCCTGCTGCCGTACCTGGAAGGCGAACGGACACCGAATGTCCCGGACGGAACGGGGGTGTATCTGGGGGTCCGTCCGGGGACGTTCACGGCGCGGCATTTCGCACGGGCAACGATGGAGGGGGTCACGCTGGGGATGAACTACGGCATGCGGCGGTTGGCGGAGTTGGGGGTGCGGGCCCGGCAGGTGCGGGTCACCGGCGGGGGGGCGCGTTCGAAGCTGTGGCGGCAGATCATGGCGGACGTTTTCGATGCCGAGGTGGTGACGCTCCGGATTGCCGAAGGGGCGGCTTACGGGGCGGCGTTGCAGGCACTGTGGTGCTGGAGGCTGTCCAAGGGGGAGAAGGTGCGGATGGAGGAGATTACGGATGCCTTTGTGAAGGTGGCGTCCAGGGAGACAGCGTTGCCGGTGGCGGAGAACGTCGAGCGCTATCGGGAGTTGCAGGGGGTGCAGGACGGGATGAGCCGCTCCCTGCGGGAGGTGTTCAGCGCGCATCGGCGTCTGGTGTCGTGAGGGGGGGTAAGGGGGCAGGAATTGCCGGGCTGACTGGGCAGGGAAAGGTTCCCCGTCGTCCGGGCATCCGGGGGAAATGCGCCAAGGGGTTGATGATCAGGGATCGGGTGGGAGTGCCAAAGCTGGCATCGCGTATGCTTTAAGGGGGATGTCGTACATGTGGTGCAAGAGTCGAAAGTCGGATTGAAGCTTTGGGAGTGGGGGACGGTACCGGCCAACAGGTGGCGAACCGTCCGCGGTCCGTCGCATGGGTGCGAGCGGACGAGGGCAGGCGGGCTTCAGATCGGGGGATGGGTCCGGGGGTTGGGCTTCGACGCGGGAACCGCACAGGACGTGTGTGTCCGTGTTCAGCCAACAACAACCGAAATCCGTTTCTCTCCAGGAGTCATGATGACCGCCGATGCCAGTATTCCAAGTACGTCCGAAGCTGCTGTTTCCCAGGCCTGCCCGGGATCCCCGGGTGACGGTTTTGGGACCGAGAGCGCCAAGCCCACCGAGGCGGACCCGATGGAGGCCTTGTGGCGGGGTTATGCCGAGAACGGGCAGGGCAGCGTCGAAGAAGGGGAGATTCTGGGGCGCCACCTCCATCTGGTACGGATCGTGGTGGGGCGGATTGCGTTGTCCTTGCCGGCCCATGTGGACACTGACGATCTTCACAGCGTGGGGCGCGTGGGGTTGCTCAACGCGATCCGGCGCTTCAATCCCCATTGCGGGGCGGCGTTCGAGACATACGCCCGGCTTCGGATTCGCGGGGCGGTGATGGACGAGTTGCGGCGGCTGGACTGGGTGCCGCGGTCGGTGCATGAGAAGGCCGACCGCCTGCAGCAGGTGCTTCGCGGGCTGGAGCAGGAACTCGGTCGGTTCCCGACGGAGGAGGAGGTGGCGGCGAAGCTGGCGATGACCTTGAAGGACTACCGGCAACTGCTGCTGGAGGTGCGACCGGCGACCTACGTCTGCCTCGACTCCGTCAGGAGCATGGAGAGTGAGGATGGGGGTTACCAGGGCGAGGTGCTGCCGGACGAGAGCGTGCTGGAGCCGGATCAGGCGACGGCCCTCCGGGAGGATGTCAATCTGCTGGCGGAGCGCATTGCGAGTCTGCCGGAGGTGCAGCAGAAGGTGCTCGCGCTGTATTACTACGAGGATCTGACCTTGCGGGAGATTGCGGAGGTGTTTGGGCTTACCGAGTCGCGGATCTGCCAGATTCACGGCCAGGCGGTGCTGGCACTCCGGGCGCTTTTTGCGCCGGACGAAGAGGTGCCTGGCGACCCGTGGAGCGGTCGGGTGGCGGGCGCTGGCATCCCGTCGAAGGCGCGTGTGGGCCGTCGCGTGGGCGGACTGGGGGCGGGGCGCAACCGGGCGAGCGGACTGCCGAGGAACCCCGGGTTGCGGCGGGCCGGGCTGTTCTCCGTGGCGAATTGAGGCGGTAGGGAGATCTCTCGAATAGGCGGCGCGGGGTTGGCGTCCGGAACATCTTTTTCATGAATACCGACATCACCATCGACGGAACGACCTACCGCCTGGCCGCGTTTCGGAGCCGTCAGGGGTGGCTGGGGGAATGGCTGGAGGAGGGAAGCGGTCGTTCCGGGGTGGTGTCCACGCCCTCCGGTTCCGCGGAAGAGGCCCTCGATCGGGCGCGGGAGGAAGCCCTGGCGGTGCATCATCGGGACGCCGCGCTGGCGCCGGTTCGAACCGCAGTCGTTCCGTGATCCAAGGATCGGTGGGCGGCGGGGGGGAACGTCGGCGATGGCTGGGCCCTGCGGCCGGCGCTGAGGAATCCGTCGTGGCGAAGGCGTCTTCAGGGCGCAAGGGGCATGCGCGTCGCCCCGCCGAGGTGCCCGGGTTCGGCGCCTGCTACATCATTTTCAGGAGGGTGTCGGCCATATCCGACGGGGTGGTGGCGATACCGATGCCGGCATCGCGGAAGGCGTTGATCTTGGCGGCGGCAGTTCCCTTGCCACCGGAAACGATGGCGCCGGCGTGGCCCATGCGGCGTCCCGGGGGAGCCGTGGCTCCGGCGATGAAGCCGGCGACGGGCTTGGAGCCGTGAGCGCGGATCCACTCGGCGGCTTCTTCTTCCGCGGAGCCTCCGATTTCCCCGATCATGATGATCCCGTGGGTGTCGGGATCGGCCATGAACATGCGGATGACATCGAGGTGGGAGGTCCCGTTGACGGGGTCACCGCCGATGCCGACGCAGGTGCTTTGGCCGACGCCCCGGCAGGTGAGTTGCCAGACGGCTTCGTAGGTCAGTGTTCCGGAGCGGGAGACCACTCCGACATGACCCTTTCGGTGGATGTATCCCGGGGAGATGCCGATGCGGCAGCCGCCCGTGGAATCGGGTCCGTCGCCCGGAGTGACGACGCCCGGGCAATTGGGCCCGATCAGCCGGGTGGACGAACCGCGCATCGCGCGCTTGACCTGGATCATGTCCACGACGGGGATGCCTTCGGTGATGCAGACCACGAGTTCGAGGCCGGCATCCACGCCTTCGAGGATGGCGTCTGCGGCGAAGGGGGGCGGGACGAAGATGGCGCTGGCGGTGGCGCCGGTGGCGCGCACGGCTTCTGCGACCGTGTCGAAGACGGGAACGGCATAACCTTCCTGAGAGAACATCTGGCCACCCTTGCCCGGGGTGACTCCGGCGACCACGCGTGTGCCGTAGGCCAGAGAGAGTTGGGTGTGCCGGGCGCCGAAGCTGCCGGTGATGCCTTGGACGAGAAGCCTGGTTTCCGGGGTGACGAGAATGGCCATGGGGCGGGAGCGGAGTGAATTGGGGGGGGAAGAGGCGGGGGGGGGCTGGGTTCAGGCTGCGACGGCGTGGACGACCTTCTGGGCTGCGTCGGCCATGGAGGTGGCGCTGACGATGGTGAGTCCGGATTCGGCAAGGGTCTTCTTGCCCGCTTCGACATTGTTGCCTTCGAGACGGACGACGAGGGGCAGGTTGAGCCGGGTTTCGCGGACGGCGTCCACGATGCCGGAGGCGATCACGTTGCAGTCCATGATGCCGCCGAAGATGTTGACCAGGATGCCGCGGACGTGGGGGTCGTCGAGAATGATTCGGAACGCTGCGGTGACCTGGTCGCGGCTGGCTCCGCCGCCGACGTCGAGGAAATTGGCGGGTTCTCCGCCGAAGTGCTTGATGATGTCCATGGTGGCCATGGCGAGTCCGGCACCGTTGACGAGGCAGGCGATGCTGCCGTCGAGTTTGATGTAGTTGAGGGCATGCTTGCTGGCCTCGATTTCGAGGGGCGCCTCCTCGGCCATGTCGCGCATGGCGACGATATCGGGGTGCCGGTAGAGGGCGTTGTCGTCGATGCTCATCTTGGCGTCCACGGCGAGCAACTGGCGCTTGCCGTCGCGGTCGGCGACGATGCAGAGGGGATTGATCTCGAGCATGGAGGCGTCGCTGTTCCACCAGGTCTCGAAGACGCCGCGGAAGAACCTGACCGCCTGGTTGAGGAGTTCGCCACGGAGATCGAGGGCCACGGCCACCTTGCGGCCCTGCCAGGGCTGGAAGCCGACGGCGGGATCGATGCGTTCGCGGATGATCTTCTCCGGGTGGGTGGCGGCGACCTCCTCAATGTCCACGCCGCCCTCGGCGCTGGCCATGAGCATGGGTTGTCCGGACTCCCGGTCGAGGAGGACGGCGAGGTAGAGTTCCTTGAGGATGTCGGGGGCGGCGGCGACGAGGAGTCTGCGGACGACGCGGCCGTCGGGTCCGGTCTGCTTGGTCACAAGGACCTGGCCGAGCATCGAGCAGGCGCGGTCATAGACCTCCTGGGCGGAGCGGCAGAGCTTGACGCCACCTTGGAATCCGTTCTTGAAGGTGCCCTTGCCGCGACCGCCGGCGTGGATTTGGGATTTGACCACGACGCGTTGTTCGCCAGCGGCGAAGAGGCGATCGGCGGCGGCGCGGGCGGCCTCGCCAGTGTCGCAGACGTCTCCTTTGGGGACGGCGACGCCGTGACGTTCCAACAACTGCTTGGCTTGGTACTCGTGCAGGTTCATTCGGCGTAAAACTCCTTGTGGCCCCGGTGGATTTCGGCGAGAAGATCGGAGCAGTTCCGATCATGAAACCTCATCGAGGCGCTCTCATCCTTGTGCTGGGGATCCTGGGGTTGGTGGTGTGTTTCCCGTGTGGAATTGTCGCGTGGGTGTTGGGTCAGGGCGATCTGAGGGAGATCGACGCCGGGTCCATGGATCCCACGGGGCGCGGATTGACGCAGGCGGGCCACATTCTCGGGATCGTGGCCACGGTGCTGGCCGCGATCGGGCTGGTGGTGGCGTTTATTTTCCTCGTCTTTGGGGTGATGACCGGAGTGCTCGCCGGGCGTTGAGCCTGCCGCGCATGGGGGCCTTGGCGCGGTGGGACGGAGGTTTCTCATGCCGGGGATGCGGGATCGGAATCGCCGGGCCAATCTAGGAATCCGCACCTCACAGAGGCAATGGTTTTCCCGAAGCTTCCGCACGGACGGCGCCATCTCGAAGGCGGGAGCAGGGAGAGAGGATGGGGGGAGTCATCCCGTGGATTTTCCCACTGGTCGAGTATCGAGAGTTGGAGGATGGGTTGCGCTCCTGGTTGGGGGCGGCCTTCTGTTTTGGATTGGGCGTTGGCTGTGGCCGGTCGATCCGGGCGGTGCGGATGGAACGGATGGAGCTTTGGGCAGGCCGGTGGGGCGGGGAATGAGTCGCGAACTGGCGGCGCAGATGGCGGTCCTGGAGGGGCGGGAGCGGATGTGGGGGGAGACGGTCTGGGCGCCGGAGTTGGCGGCGCAGGCCCGTGCCCGCCCGGTGCATGACTGGTGGGATGCCGTGAATGCCGCAGGTCCGGACCGGCGATGGGAAGTGTTGGCCCGATTGCCTGTTGACGAGGTGGCGTTGCCCGGTTGGTCGGATGCCGAAGCGCTGCCGTTTGGGGCGACGCGGCGTTGGGCCGGCGGGGTGGAAAGGGTTCTACGGGGCGACGGATGGCCGGGCTGGGTTGCCGGGTTCGGGGAGGGGGGATGGCGGATCGACCGGATGGAATTGCGTCACCGGGCGTACACGCCGGAGGAGACTGGGCGTCCGGCCACGAGCCGGTGGCGGGTGACGGTGCACTTGACGCATGAGGGGCGCCTGGAGGCGGCGGCGCTGGATGGGGAGGTGGAGGTGGAATGGGGGGAGGGGGATCGAACCGGGTTGAAGCGGGTGTCGGTTGGGCGGATGACCTGGGATCGACGGACAGGCGGAGGACCATTCGAGGTGATCCTGGAGGACGACCTTTCCCCGCCGGTCAATGCGCATTCGGTGGATCCGCTGCTGGTCCATGATCTGGACGGGGATGGCCATCCGGAGGTGATACTGGCGGGCAAGGGTTGGGTGTATCGGAGGCAGGACGATGGGACCTACCGGGGGGGGCCGTTGGGACGGGCGGAGGTGGGGTTGATTTCGGCGGCGGTCCTGGGGGACTTCGACGGGGACGGGGTGGTGGACCTGCTGGTCACGCGCCATGAGGGGGTGGTTCTGCTGGCGGGGTCGCCTGGGGGGACCTTCGATGTGCCGGGGCGACTGGTTTTCCCGGCACCGCGTGAGCTGGTGTATCCCATGGTGCTGACCTGTGGCGATGTGGATGGGGACGGGGATCTGGACGTGTTTCTGGGCCAGTACCGGGTGCCGTACGAGGCCGGGTCGATGCCGACGCCGTTCCATGATGCCAACGACGGGCATCCGGCGTATCTGCTGTTGAACGACGGGACCGGACGATTGACGGACGGCACGGTAGCGGCGGGGTTGGGCGGCAAGCGGCACCGGCGCACGTACAGTGCGTCGCTGGTGGATCTGAAGGGGAACGGGGCGCTGGACCTGGTGGTGGTGAGCGATTTTGCAGGGATCGATGTGTATGAGAATGACGGGCGGGGACGCTTCACCGACCGGACCCGGGATTGGATTGAGGCCCCGCATGCGTTTGGGATGGCGCATGTGCTGGCGGACTTCGACCGCGGCGGGAGGTTGGATCTGCTGATGATGGGGATGACGTCGCCGACGGTGAGCCGGCTCGAGCATCTTGGGTTATGGCATCCCGAGATGGCTGTCGAGGACCGGCCGATGCGGTCGCAAATGGCGCATGGCAACCGGCTGTACCGGGCAGGGGAGGGGGAGCGATTCTGGGAGGTGTCGGGGATGCTGGGGATTGCCGACACGGGCTGGTCGTGGGGATGCGCGGCCCTGGATGCGGACAACGACGGGCTTCTGGAGGTGGTGGTGATGACGGGTTTGGAGAGCCGCGACACGGTGGAGGATTACGAATCCCACTACTGGCTTTACGACGCCCACATGGCGGGGTCGGAGCCGGACCCGGCCGCCTATGTGTACTTCATGGGGAAGTTTGGAAGGACACGAGGGCGGGGGCAGTCGTACGGGGGATATGAGTTGAACCGGTTCCTTGCCCATCGCGGGGCGGCGGGGTTTGTGGAAATGGGGCACCTGCTGGGGTTGGGGTGGCAGGAGGACGGGCGCCATGTGGTGGCGACGGATCTGGATCTCGACGGGCGGGTGGATCTGGTGACGCTGGGGTTCGAGGCGTGGCCGGGATCGCGTCACCGGCTTCGCATTCTTCGGTCGCGGGTGGAGGGGGCGGGAAGCTGGATCGGGTTCCGGTTTAGGGAATCGCGGGAGGGCGGTTCACCGGTGGGGGTCCGGGTCGAGGTGCATGCGGAGGGACGTGTGGCGGTGGGGACCGTGGTGACGGGGGACGGATACCGTTCGCAACATCCATCGACGCTGCATTTCGGGCTGGGGTCGGCGACGGAGGTGGAGAGAGTGGTGATCCGATGGCCGGGGAGCGGTCGGCGGAGGACCACCCTGATGGCCCCCGCGATGCAGCGGTACCATGAGGTTGGCACGCCCCCGCGGGGGGAAGGGGTGTCGGAGGCGGTGTCGGGGGCGGTGTCGGAGGCTCAGCGGTAGGGGATGAGCTGGATACGTTCGCGGTACCACGCCATGTCGCGCCGGCCGGCGTCATCGAACTGTTTCACGGGGCCGTAGCTGAACTTGACGGGGTACTTGGAGGCGGCGCTGAGCCATTTGCGGATCTCGGCGTGGCCATCGGCGAAGGAGAAGCCACAGGCGCCATTGTGGTAGGAGGCGGGGAGATCCTGCCAGTGGTTGACATTGGGATCCGTGATGTAGAAGGCGTCGTTGATGGAGTCGGGATGCTCGTCGAGGGTGAGGTAGGTCATCGACGGCTGGGGCACATCGCCGAGCTTGATGAACTGCCGGTATTGTCCGCCGAAAGCCCAGCTTGCCCCTCGGGCGGTGTTGTCGCCGGGATCATTGTTGGAACGGCCGAAGAGCGCGTTCATCGACATGCTGCGGAGACGTCGGGACCAGCCGGCCCGGCGTTGGGCGGGGCTGACATAGATGTCGGCGGGACATTGGTAGATGCCGACGGCTCCGGCGGTGTAGGGGCCGAGGACTCCGTTCCGGACCCACTCCACGTTGGTCACACTGCGGTCGTGGATTCCACTACCGGCGCCCCAAGTCATGATGTTGTTGACCCAGTTATTGAAGCGGCGGGAGTTGATGGCTTCCTCGGTGCCGGGGATGGTGAAGTTGTTGGCGCAGCGGTCCTCGAAATCGCCGGCATAGAGCTGCCAGCCGAGGACGAGTTGCTTGTTGTTGCTGAGGCAGCCGATGCCCTGGGCCTTGGTTTTGGCCTTGGCGAGGGCGGGGAGGAGCATGCTGGCCAGGATCGCAATGATCGCGATGACCACCAGGAGTTCGATGAGGGTGAAGGCCGGGGCGGGGTGCGGAGGCGCCGGTCGAGCCGGAGGTCGGGCCGGAGGGGCCGGAGTGGGAGGCTGAGAGTGCATGGGTCAATGGGGCTTGGCGTCTAGAGGGCAGCGCGACGGGCGCTGCCGGGGGTGTGGAATCGGGAAGAGAGTGCAGGGAATCCGGGGCATTCAGCAAGAATCCACTTTGGGCTCGATCGCATCCCCGTGCATCCCTCCCGGCGTTGTGGGGAGAGGTGCGAACTCCGCTGGGCGGCGCTTCGGAGGGCCGAGTTCCACGAGGCCGCAACGGTGTGTGGCGTTGGGTTGAGGACTCACGGAGCTCGTCCCTTCGATGCGCTGCCTCCTCCCCCAACTCCGGGATGCACCAATCGCGTCCCCGAAGTCCGAAACGAAACGTCGGCGAGTGCAGATAAAAAGACAGGCAGCATACCTATTGACCAACCGGCGACGAGGTCGTCCCCACCGCGGCCCTACGGGCCCGATTGGGTTTTTGGCGTCAACAAATAAGTAGCCTGACCATATGTTTTGAAGCGTAAGCAACATAGAGCCTGACCTACTATCTTAATTATTTACCCGACCGGCGGGTCGCCCTGATCGGGGAGGGCGTTGGAGAAGGCGGCGGCGAGGAGGGAGTCGAGGGTGAGGAGGGCGTTGCCCTCGAAGCGGTTGTTGACGAAGAGATGGACCGGGCGGGGTGGTTGGACCGGGTGCGTCTGTCTGGAGATGAGGAGGGAGACGGCGGCGGTGCGACCTTCGGGGTAGGGTTCGATCAGGCGATCGTAGGGTGCGAATCGACGCACGGCGTCGGCGTAGGCGCGTCCGGGTTTGAGGAGGAGCCGGGCGGCGGTGAAGGAAGCGCTGCTGAAGGCGCCGGGGTGGGCGAGTTGATCGGCAAGGGGAGGCATGGCTTCCCAACTGGTGAAGACATGGGCCGCTCCGTGCCGGGCCAGGGTGGCGAAGTAATCGGCGTGCAGGAGGTTGCGGTTGCGGATTTCCACGCCGTAACGCCAGCCGGCGGGGAGTCGGGCGAGGAAGGTGTCGAGGGCAGCCACGAAGTCGCGTCCGCGCGCGAAGTCGGAGGGGTGAAATCGGGAGAACTCGAAGATCAGGACGCCGGCGTGTTCGCCCAGGATGGCGCAGGGGGCGAGGAAATCGGCAGCAAAGCGGTCGGCGTCGAGGAAATGGGGATTGGGTTGACCAGCCCTGTCGCCGTAGCGGGGCAGGCGTGGGTAGGTGCGGACGGTGATGGTGTCGGTGACTTTGAAGGTGAACCGGAACCCGGCGGGGACGGCGGCCAGGAGGCTGTTGAGGAGACGTTCGTCGGGGAACCGGTAGTAGGTGGCGTCCACGCTGACGGTGGAGAACACCTCGGCGTATTCGGTGAGGCAGTCGCGTTCGAAGCGCGTTTCGGAGAAGGCGCCGCGGTAAAGGTAACGGTCGCGGGTGTAGAGCTGGCCGATCCAGCCGGGATACTTCCAGGACGAGGTTCCCACGAAGACGCCATGGCGGGCGGCAGCCCTGGCGAGGTGCCGAAGGCGGTCCCGGTCGAAGGCGGGGGAGGACACGGGGAGCGGAGGACAGAGGGCTGAGGGCTGAAGGCTGAAGGCTGAGGGCTGAGGGAGGGTTGGGGGTTAGACGAGTTGCTGTTTGCCGCCGTCGTGGCCGCGGCCATCGAGGTCGATGAGGATTTCGCGCGGTTCGGCGCCGCGGGCGGGGCCGATGATGCCGCGTTCTTCGAGGACATCCATCATGCGGGCGGCGCGGCCGTAACCGATTTTGAGGCGGCGCTGGAGGAGGGAGGTGCTGGCCTTTCCTTCGCTGCGGATGATCTCGATGGAGTCTTCGATGAGTTCCTCGTCCTCTTCGCTGGCGTCGTCGTCGAGGTCGCGGACGGATTTCTGGAGCTGCTGGTGGATGTCGAGTTCGTAGCTGGGCTTGCCCTGCTGGGCGATGAAATCGACGAGGGACTGGATTTCCTCATCGGTGACCAGGGCGCCCTGGGCACGGATGAGGCGGCCGGAGCCCGGGGGGAGATAGAGCATGTCGCCCTTGCCGAGGAGTTTATCGGCGCCCATCTGGTCGAGGATGGTGCGGGAATCGACCTTGCTGGCGACCTGGAAGGCGATGCGGGCGGGGATGTTGGCCTTGATGACGCCGGTGATGACATCGACGGAGGGGCGCTGGGTGGCGACGATGCAGTGGATGCCGGCGGCGCGGGCCATCTGGGTGATGCGGGCGATGGCCATTTCGACATCGGCAGGGGCGACGAGCATGAGGTCGGCGAGTTCGTCGATGATGACGACGATGTAGCTGAGCTTGTCGGGGATGACGATGTCTTCGTCCTGGTTGGTGACCATGGCCTGGTCGAGTTCGACGGCGAAGCCTTCGGAGCTGGACTCGACCTTGTCGCGGGCGGGCGTTTCGGGGGGGGGTGGCGGGGGTGGGGCTTTTGGGCGGTCGTTGAAGGCCTTGATATTGCGGACGCCGACCTTGGCAAAGATCTGGTAGCGTTTCTCCATTTCGTTGACGACCCAGCGGAGGGCGAGGACGACCTTCTTGGGGTCGGTGACGACGGGGACGACGAGGTGGGGGAGGACGTTGTACTGCTGGAGTTCGACCACCTTGGGGTCGATCATGACGAAACGGAGCTGGTCCGGGGGGAAGCGGTAGAGGAGGGAGGCGATGATGCAGTTGATGCAGACGGACTTGCCCGAGCCGGTGCTGCCGGCGATGAGGAGGTGGGGCATGTCGGCGAGGTCGGCGATCATGGGCTGGCCATAGACGTCCTTGCCGAGGGCGAGGGGGACGCGGCATTTGGAGCGGGCCCAGGCTTCGGATTCGAGGAGGTCGCGCATGATGACCTTGGTCTTGACCGAATTGGGGACCTCGATGCCGACGGAGCTTTTGCCGGGGACGGGGGCGAGGATGTGGATGCGTTCGGCGCGGAGGGCGGCGGCGATGTTGTTGGTGAGGTTGGTGATCCGTTCGAGTTTCACGCCCGGGGCGGGGTGGAGTTCGTAACGGGTGATGGTGGGGCCTTTGGTGATGTCGCCCAGGGCCACCTCGATGCCGAACTGGGCGAGGGTTTGTTGCATGAGGCGGGCGTTGGCGATGAGTTCCTCCCTGGATTCGGTCGGATGGACCGTGAGGTCGGGGGATTGGAGGAGGGAGAGGGGGGGGAGCTTGTAATTGCCAATGCTGGGGGCGGAGGCGACGGAGAGGCGGCGACGGGGGGACATCAGGCGGCCGCGGACGGGAAGGGGGAGGGAGGGTTCATTGTCGTCCACGTCTTCGGCGGGGGTGGGATCGGGATCGGCTTCGGCGGATTTCGGGGAGCCGGGGTAGCCGTGGATTTCGCCGGCGGTGATGACCTGGATTTCGGGTTCGTCGGGACCGGCCGACGAGGGGCGGGAACCTTTCGCGGCGGGCTTGGTCTGGGGCACGCTGAGGTCGCGGACGGTGGGTTCAGGGACGGGGCGGAGGTCGGGTCCGACCCCGGCGACACCTGCTTTGGCGGCGGCGCCGGAGTGGACGGTGCGATCGCGGTCCATCTGTTCCTGGAGGCGGCGGGCTTCGCGTTCGAGTTGCTGGGCCTTGCGCTGGAGGCGGAGTTCCTCATCGAGACCGGCTTCGAGGCGGGCCTGGCGTTCGCGCCACGCGTCGCGGATCCAGTCGAAGAGCTGGAAGTCGGAGAGGGCGAGGAGGGTAAGGAGGTAGAGGAGGAAGAAGGCGATCATCGAGCCCGCGTAGCCGATCAGGCGGAAGCCGTAGCGGTTGAGGAGATCGCCGACGAGTCCGCCGGCAAGGTCCCCGCCGAACCATTGGCGGACGAGATGGGCATTGAGGTCGAAGGCGGCGGCGGTGACGAGGGAGAGACCGAGGAGCCAGGGCCAGCGGCGGCGGGCGAAGGCGAAGGGCTCGGCGAGGCAGCCGAGGGCAAAGACGAGGAGGGTGAGGGGGAGGAGGAACGAGGCCGAGCCGAACAGGAGCAGGGTGAGGTCGGCCCAGCGCGCCCCGACGGGGCCGATCCAATTGTGGGCGGGTTGGTTCGGACGGGCGGCGTTGTTGGGCAGGTCGAGCCGGTCGTAGGATACCAGCGCGAGCAGCCAGACCACGGATACGACCACCAGGACGAGACCGATCCAGTCGGCTCGGCGTGGGGCCAGCGGGGGCTCCGGACGGGCCTTCTTTGCCATGCGGAGGTCACGGTAGGCAGCGGGTGGCAGGGCTTCCAAGTTTGAAGTTTGAGGGGAGTGGAGGTTCCGGGTTTGCGGCGCCTTGCACAACGGGGCGGGGATTGCCTATAAGCGGGTCATGTCACCCCGGTTCACGGTTGTCGTCGCGTTGCTGATTGGCTGGGCGGGTCCGGCGTTGGGGATGGGGCCCCGGGCGCTGCCGGAGGGGCAGGTGATGGAGGATGTGCGGTTGGGACCGCTGCTGGATCTGGACGGCTATTTTCCGTTCCGGGTACCGGAACGGCGGGAGGAGTGGGCGGTGCGGTCGGAACGGGTGCGTCGGCAGATCCTGGTGACGCTGGGGTTGTGGCCGATGCCGACGCGGTTCGCCTTGAACCCGGTGATCCACGGGCGTCGGGACATGGGGGATTACACGGTGGAGAAGGTTTATTTCCAGAGCGCGCCGGGGTTTTACGTGACCGGGACGTTGTATCGTCCGGTGGGGAAGACGGACCGGGTGCCCGGAGTGCTGGCGCCGCATGGGCACTGGGCCAACGGTCGATTCATGGATCAGGGGCTGGCGACGGTGCGGCGGGAGATCGTGGCGGGGGCGGAGCGGTTTGAGGAAGGGGGACGGGATGTGATCCAGGCGCGGTGCGTGACGCTGGCCCGGATGGGGTGCGTGGTGTTCCAGTACGACATGCCGGGGTACGCGGACAGCCAGCAGTTGTCGATGGGGTTGACCCACGGGTTTGCGCGGCAGCGGCCGGAGATGAACGATCCGGAGCGGTGGGGGTTGTACAGTCCGCAGGCGGAGGGGCATTTCCAGAGCGTGATGGGGTTGCAGACGTGGAATTCGATCCGGGCGCTGGATTTCCTCGAGGGGTTGCCCGAGGTGGATGCGACGCGGCTGGCAGTGACGGGTGCGAGCGGGGGTGGAACGCAGACCTTCATCCTTGGGGCGATCGATCCGCGGCCGGCGGTGGTGTTTCCGGCGGTGATGGTGTCCACGGCGATGCAGGGCGGGTGCACCTGCGAGAACGCCTCGGGGTTGCGGGTGGGGACGGGCAATGTCGAGTTTGCGGCACTGTTCGCGCCGAGGCCGCAGGGACTGACCAGCGCCAACGACTGGACGCTGGAGATGCCGGCGAAGGGGTTTCCTGAATTGCAGCGCCTGTACGAATTGCTGGGGGCCAGGGACAAGGTGATGCTGCGGCACCTGCCGCATTTCGGGCACAACTACAACTACGTCAGTCGCGCCTCGATGTATGCGTGGCTCAACCGGCACCTCGGGCTGGGGTTGCCGGAGCCGATTGTCGAGGAGGATTTCCGGCGGTTGACCCGGGAGGACCTGACGGTCTGGGACGAGTTGCATCCGGCGCCACGAGGCGGGGACGATTTCGAGCGGGATCTGGTACGCTGGTGGACGTTCGACGCCAACGCTCAACTGGCCGAGGCGGCGAAGAGCGAGGCGGGATGGCGGGCGGTCATTCAGCCGGGGATCGATATCACGGTGGGCCGGACGTTGTCCGAGGTCGGGCCGGTGGCCTGGGAGATGACCGTGAAGAACGAACGGGACGGATATGTCGAGATGGCGGGACTGCTGAAGGCGGGAAACCACGGGGAGGCCGTGCCGGCGGTGTTCCTGCACCCGCGTGGGCCGCGGGGGATCACGACGATCGTGCCGACAGCGACCGGTAAGGCGGGGTTGTACGCGGCGGACGGGACGCTTCGGCCGGAGATCAGGACGATGGTGGCGAACGGAGAGACCGTGGTGGGGCTGGATTTGCTGTACCAGGGGGAATCGCTGGCCGACGGGCAGCCGCTGGAGCGGACGCGGCGGGTGGCGAATCCGCGGGAGGCGGCGGCGTACACGTTTGGATACAACCACACGGTCTTTCAGCAGCGGGTGCACGATCTGCTGACTGCCCTGGCGTTTGTGCGCCACCACGAGAACGCGCCGCGCCGGATACGGTTGAAGGCGGCGGCGGATGCCGGGCACTGGGCTGCGTGCGCGATCGCCGTGACGGGCGGGACCGTGGAAAACGGCGGGATCGAATTGGGGGATTTCCGATTTGCCCGGGTGCGCGATCTGCACAGCCCGGACTTTGTGCCGGGCGGGGCCAAATTCCTGGATCGATGGGTGCTGGAACGGTGATGGGACTCGCCGCGGAACGGACCCGGTGCCCGGTTTTTCTGCTGAAGACCGGACTTTCGATGAGCCTGGCCGGATGGTCTTTGCCAACTGGATGAAACCTGGATGAAGCGGTGTCTCTCCCGGCATGTCGGGGTGGACTGGGAGGCTCACGCTGAAGCGTGTACACCGATCGGTCTTGGCAGGGAGGGGACGTGACGGGGTGCAGAGGGTTGGTCGCGCCAGGTTTGGAGTGCACGCTTTAGCGTGTCGGGGTGGACTGGGAGGCTCACGCTGAAGCGTGTACACCGAACGGTCTTGGCGGGGCGGGGCCGTGAGGGGGGTGCAGAAGGTTGGTCGGGCCAGGTTTGGTGTGCACGCTTTAGCGTGTCGGGGTGGACTGGGAGGCTCACGCTGAAGCGTGTACACCGAACGGTCTTGGCGGGGCGGGGCCGTGAGGGGGTGCAGAAGGTTGGTCGGGCCAGGTTTGGTGTGCACGCTTTAGCGTGTCGGGGTGGTTTGGGAGGCTCACGCTGAAGCGTGTACACCGAACGGTCTTGGCAGGGCGGGGCCGTGAGGGGGTGCACAGGGCTGGTCGCGCCAGGTTTGGAGTGCACGCTTTAGCGTGTCGGGGTGGTTTGGGAGGCTCACGCTGAAGCGTGTACACCGAACGGTCTTGGCAGGGCGGGGATGTGAGGGGGTGCAGAGGGTGGGTCGTGGCCAGCCGGGGTTGCAACCCAAGTCGAGCTTCGCCAAAGCCCCAAAGGGGCCAGATGAGATAGCCCAGGGCGACCGAGCCCTGGGATGTGGCGGGTAAAATATCGGGCAAGCCCTGAAGGGGCGCCACCTCGGCGCAAAAATGCTCCGGGTTGTTCTAGGAACGGTCGGGGTGGGTTTGGGCAGGTCGCGCCCCTTCAGGGCTCGGATGATTTCACATTGCGGGTACCCAGGGCGTTGCCCTGGGCTATCTCATTCGGCCCCTTTGGGGCCACCCCGGTTCGCCAGCCAAATGGCCAAACTCGAGACGCTTTAGCGTGTCGGGGTGGACTGGGAGGCTCACGCTGAAGCGTGTACACCGAACAGTCTTGGCGGGGCGGGGCCGTGAGGGGCCCAGGGTTCGCCATTCGCCACTCGTCTCGCACCTGGGGTTCGCGTCCGTAGGTCGTCGCCTGCGGGTGAGAAAGGGAAGAAACAAAACGCCCCGGGGCCGTGGGCTCCCGGGGCGGTGCAAAGGGGTATCCGGAATCCGTTACTTCTTCTGCCAGCGCGCGCGCAGGCCGAAGAGAAGCGGCAGCAGCGCGAGGCCGCCCGCGATGTAGGTCGAGGGCTCGGGGACGATGGCGAGCATGTCTTGATTGTAGCCCTCAGCATCGGCGCTGGGACCGTTGTACAGCCTCATAACGCGAACATTGAATTCGCCATTCGCGGGCGTCGATTGGACATTCGCCCAAGTCAATCCCAAGTCATCAATAGCTGCTTGTACCAGGCTAGTTGCCGCAGTGGAGAAGGCAGGGGCACCCGACACGCCAAGTTCCTGCTCCAAATACCAGATCGCGTTTTGGAGTGCACTGTGGGAAGCACTGTTTCCGGTGAACCCGCCAACGCCGATTAGGGAACCGTCGCGAAACTTGGAATAGAGCCAAGCCGTGGCGAGGGAGATTGGGTCTGGAGAACCGCCGGCAATGCCACCGCGGCTGGAAGAATTGGCCAGGTTCACGTCGTACACCCGATTCGCAGGATTGCTTGGAAACGAGATGTACTCATTACGTTCGATACAGAACGTGAGGAAGGACCCACCTGGATCACTCACGACGTTCCCGAGGCCAGAGACCACGGTCGCCAGAAAGGCTCCGCCGCCATTTGCTCCGCCGGCACCGCTAGGTGTCGGGTCAATTCTCACCTCACCGTCAAATGGGCCCGGGAATGCCCCATGCGCAGCGATGCTGCCCGCGAGCCCGGCGATGAGCGTTAGTAATGTTAGTTTCTTCATGATCGTGTCTGGGTGGGAGGGACTTGATCTCTCCTTGGTTGCGTTGATTCTTTGCTGCAGGACCTCGGACACCTGTGACGGACCGGCAGGTCTGATGACCTGCGCGTCTGTCCACTGAATCCGCGGCGATCAACCCGCCTCGCCTCCCTCCTCGACACTGGCGCCCACTCGAACGTCCGCCGGTTTGGTTCTGGCTAAACGAATTGACTAAGCGTTTTTCGCATGTACCAGCGGGGTAGTTCAACTGAGCAGGGACGCTTCTATAGCCAATTTTGGGACCTTGGGTGCACGGGTTGTCCGCACACGCCCAGGCCCTTTTCGCGAGACCCGTGGACAGGGCTGTCCGCGCCCCGTGTGCCACGACCTTCGTGTTCCCAAAAACGGGAAGCGTTCGGTTGGGAGAGAGCAAGCGCCATCGCACCGACTCGCGGATCGCCTCGCAGCGTAAGAAAGCGGTCCGAAAACTGGGTGGATCGGGGCGTATTCTGGTGGTTCCGGACGGGCAGTAAGCCCTTGCGGCGCAAAAATGTCGGCCTGCGGCACAAAAATGGTTTGACTAATCAAATGCCCTAAAGCGATTCTCCTATCGCATTGGCGTACGGGAATCGCATATGAACGAGATCCTCGATAATCTGGTCCTGCACCGCCTTAGGCTGGAGGCAGGGGAGGCGTGGTTTTATCGCCGGGATGCCCTGTGGATCGGCTGGATTTCGAGCGGGGAGGGGCGTTGCCAGTCCGGGTCGGAGGCTGAGCGGTTTCAGCCGGGTGAAGTGCTGGTGACGCATGGGGGAGAGGGTATCCGGATGTGGGCCGGGCCCGGTGCGGCGCTGGAGATGGGGTGGTTCACGGTGCAGATCGAGCAGTTGTTTCCCTTGTTCGCGAGTGCGGAGCTGGCGCTGTTGCAGTACGTGGCCAGCGGCTTCGATGCGCCGCGCCGGCACGGGATTGGGTCGCACCTTGGGAGGGTCATGGAGTCCGAGGTGCTGGGGCTTCCCGAGGCGCCCAACCTGGAGCATCGGTCCCGGCTGTTGCGGGTGGTGGCGGCGATGCTCACACCGGAGATCGAGAGCGCGCGGGCGTCGGGCATGACCCGGCCGGACCGGGCGGAGGTCCATTTCAGGAAGATCCTGGCGGCCATTTCGGAGGAGGACTTGATTCACCTGCCCGTCGAGGAACTCGCCGCGCGGTTCGGTTGCAGCCGGCGCCACTTGAACCGGCTGTTCCACCAGTACACGGGCGATTCGCTGGCGGCGATGCGCATGGAGATGCGGTTGCGCAAGGCGGAGTCTCTCCTGCGGGATCCGCGGGCCAAGGTCATCCAGGTGGCCGGGGATTGCGGGTTCGCGCACCTGAGCCAGTTCAATTCCTGCTTCAAGCGGCGGTTCGGCGACAGTCCGGGCCGTTGGCGGAAGCGGTCCGAATCGGAACCGCTGGCCCCGGCCAAGTCGAAGACAGGCACGCCGTTTCCAGGCCACGGTTCCAATGGATCCGGTGGCGCGACGCCTTGGAATGCGGGGGTTGGAGCAGGCACTTCCGGGCTGGCGGATTCCGAGGCACCCAGGCAGGCTGCCGCCTGATCGCGACGGTCCCAAGGCGCAGAACTCCGCACCCGTTTCCCCACCAGGCATGTCTTCCCACCCCGAAATCTCCTGGCCGTTCCGCTTGGCTCCGATGGCAGCGGGTGCAGGGCTGGCGCTGTCCGGGACTGCGGCCATGGGGCAGTCGGAGAGCTTCGAGACCCGGATGGCGCAATTGCCTGAAGCGCCGTACACGATCCGGCAGGGGGATTTCCGCCTGCTGATCTCGCCGTCGCTGGGAATCGACTGGAACGACAACATCAACACCTCCCGTTCGGATCCTAGGGACGATTTCATCCTGCGCCCGCTGCTGCGGCTGACCGCCAGTTACCCGCTCACCCAGAAGAACCTGCTCCGGCTCAACGTGGGTTTCGGCTACGACCACTATTTCGAGCATAGCGAACTGAGCACGTGGCGGCTGACCTCCGACTCGGCGCTGTCCTTCGACATGATGATCAAGGACGTCCTGATCAACCTGCACAACCGGGTCAGTTACTCCCGGGACTCGGCGGAACGGGGCGAGGTGGCGGGAACGGCGGAACAGGGGACGCTGAACAACACCACGGGGATCCTGGCCCAATGGCATCTGGGGGACGTGACCCTCTCCGCTGGCTACGACCGCCAGTACGCCATTTCCATCGCGGATCCCCTCAACTACCAGGACCGGACGACCGATATCGTGTCGATGCGGGCCGGCCTGCAAGTTCATCCGCAACTCCAGGTCGGGGTGGAGAGCCCCCTGACCTTCACGTCGTACGATCTGCCGGTCCTGAACGACAACGTGGGCTACGGCGGCGGGATCTACGCCGACTGGCGTCCGGGGACGGTCATGAGTCTGCAGCCGAGGTTTGGGTACAGCGCCTACGATTTCCGCCAGACCAGTCTGTTCACGGTGGCCCAGGACGTGGAGGCGTTTTACGGCAGCCTTGCGTTCGCCCACCAGCCGCGGGAGGCCATCGGCTACAACCTGAGTGTGGGGCACGAACTGCGGCTCGGTCTGCAATCGGATTCCGTCAAGGCGACCTCGGCCCGGCTGACGGTGAACTGGGCGATGGTGCGGCGTATCAGTGTGCGGCCGGGATTCTTCTATGAACACGGCAAGGCGGCAGGCAGGGTTCGATCCGGGCGCGCGGTCGCCGAGACCTATGACTGGTATGGCCCGGAATTGACGGTGACCGGGTCCCTGACCGAGAAGCTTCGGTTGAGTTTGAGTTACCGGCTGACATTTCGGGACTCCAGCGAACCCGATCGCGGCTACACCCAGAACCGGATCGGCCTGCTGGCCAGTTACTCCTTCCAGTGAACGCATGGATTCCCAACCGCCCTGCGAGGGCTGCGAGGCGCACCTGGTCGGCGGGGCGCACGCTGGGCCTCCTTGTCATGGCCGTGGTATGGACGATCGGTTCGGCAGCCCAGAATCCGGTTCCGGGATCCGGCTTTGCCTCGCCATTGGCTGGGCTGACCAATGCCGCGGTGTCGTCGGTTCTGCCCCCGCCACCGGTTGAAGGTTCTGCCGTGCCCACCGTTCCGTTGCCGGCCAGCATGGATGCCCTGGACGACAAGCATCGACTGGTCGTGGGGGATCGACTGAGCTTCCGCATCATCGAGGACGAAGAGGTGCCCCGCCCCCTGGTGGTCACCGATTCCGGGGAGCTGGATGTGCCCTACATCGGGCGGTTCGCCGCCCGCGGCAAGACATGTCGCGAACTCGCCGTCGAGCTGAAGCAGGAACTCGAGAAGGAGTACTATTACCAGGCCACCGTCATCGTCGCCGTCGATCTGATGGCCCGCAGCCGGGGCCGGGTCTGGCTGGTCGGCCCGGTGCGGCTGCCCGGCCCCCAGGAAATCCCCAGCGACGAGGTCTATACGGTCAGCAAGGCCATCCTTCGCGCCGGCGGCTTCACCGACGCCGCCGACAAACGCAACGTTCGCATCACCCGGCGGGCCACCGACGGCGGCCCCGACACCACGTTCACCGTGAATGTCGGCGAAATCATCGAGCGGGGCCGCACCCAGAACGACATGGTCCTCGAGCCGGGCGACATGATCTACGTCCCGGACCGGTTGATTCGCTTTTAGAGCATGAGTCTTCCCGCCCAACGCAGCCCCGAGCCCGCCTATCTGGACGTCGAGCCGATCGACGAGTCCGGGTCGCCGGCTGCCCTTCGGTTTCTTCGGAAACTGCTGCTGGCGCTGCGGCGATTCTGGTGGCTGCCGGTGCTGACGTTGCTTCTCGGGGCAGGGGGGGGCGCCTACCTCTACTGGACTGCGGAGCCGACGTACGTCTCGAACGCCCGCATGCATGAACCGATCCGGGTGCGGCTGCCGGAGGGCGGACTGTTCTCGGAGGATCTTCAGAACTTTCTCGGGACCCAGTCCGCCCTCCTGCAGGCGGGTCCGATTCGGGACCTGGCCATGGAGCGTCTTCGGGCTGTCGGGGGCGTTCGGATTCCCACGGGGCCGGACGGACAGCCGGAACGGGTGAGTGTGCGGATGGCACCCGTCCCCAAGAGTTCGGTGTTTGTCCTTCAGGCCACGGGATCCGACGCCCGCTACACCCAGGCGTATCTCAATGCCCTGATGGACGCCTACCTCGAGTTCAAGCGAACCATGAGGAAACTGGCCAGCAGCGAGACCCTGACCTCAATCACCGAGCAGGTGCAGCGGGCGGAACGCGACCTGACGATGGCTCAGGACATCTTCTCCACCTTCCAGCGGAGCAACAACCTGGCGATTCTGCAGGAGGAGGGAACCATCGCCGGCGGCTATCTCGCCAGGCTGCGGACCCAACTGGCCGATCTCGAACTCGAAGCCCAGATCCTCCGCTCGGGACGCCGACCCACTCCCGTGGCTTCCGCACTCCCCGGGCCGCTGGCGCAGGCTGGCCCGGCCGCCGCCACCCCGGATGTCCCAGCGGGGGACTGGCCCCAGGCGGAAGCGGCTGCCGACGGCTGGCCGGACCCCCCGTTGGTATCTGCTCCGACGCCCGCGCCGCTCGCCGAAGCCGGCGGGGGCGAAGTGGCCGCTCCTTCGGGCCCGGATGCGGAGCTGGCCTACCTGGCGACGATTCCGCCCGAGATTCAGGGCGTGCTCCGCGAGCGCGCCATGTTGGAGGCGCAGCGCGACCGGTTGAGCCAGTATCTCCGCCCGAAACATCCCAAGATGGTGCGCCTGTCGGACGACATTGCCCGGGTGGATCGGATGCTTGAGATTTACGGCACTCAGGAACAGCGCCGGATCGACGCGGCCCTCGCTGCGTTGGGTCTCAAGATGGCCAGCGTGCGGGACTCCATCCGGGAATGGGAGTCGAAGGTCGTCGAGGCCAATACCCGGATTTCCGAGGCGGAACGGTTGCGCGTTCACGTGCAGCGTGCGCAGTCCGTTCATGACCGCCTGATGCTGTTGGTCCAGAACGTCGGCATCAGCCGCAACATCGAACAGGACACCATGGCGGTCCTCGAACCTGCTTCAGTGGCGGAGCGCACCCGACGGAAGGAACTGGCCATGTTCGGCGCCTCCGCGGTGGGCGGGTTATGCTTCGGGATTGGGATATTGGCCCTCCTCGCCTTCCGGGATGACCGTTTTCAGACCCCGGCCGAACTGGTCGAGACGTTGGGTGGCGGGGTGGTCGGACACGTTCCCGACATGCCGCTGGGGCGATCCGAGAAGACCCTCCCCCTCCTGGCCCTGGACGATCCGCGGTACATGTTCGCCGAGGCCTATCGCAGCCTGCGTTCCGCCCTGCTCTACCTGGTCCGGGACGACCGTGCGCCTCGCTCCCTGCTGGTGACCAGCGCCATCCCTGGGGAAGGCAAATCGACCGTGGCCTCCAACCTCGCGCGGGCCATTGCATTCGGGGGGGCCAAAGTGGTCCTCATCGACGCGGACATGCGCAAGGGACACCTGCACGAGTTGCTGGGTGCTGCCAAGGAACCGGGGCTTACGGAGGCCCTGAGGAACCCGGATCGGCTCGCCGACTTCATCCAGGCCGACCTCCTTCCCAACCTGGGATTCATCGCGCGGGGAAAGGGGGCCGCAAACCCGGGGGATCTCCTGACGGGACCCAAGTTCGAGCGCCTGCTCCGCCTGCTGCGCGAGCAGTACGACTACGTCCTGTTCGACAGCAGTCCGATTTTCGCCGCGGACGATTCGGCGACCATGGCGCCGCGCCTGGACGGGGCTCTGCTGGTGGTGCGGCGGGGATTCTCGCGTGCGGCGCAGGTGACGGAAGCCATCGAAGTTCTCCAGCAGCGGCAGGCCCGCATTCTCGGCATGGTGTTCAACCGCGCCAACGCCTCGCTGCGCTCCTACCACTACTACAAGTACGCTGACTATTATCGCGGAGTTCCGCCTGTGGCGGCGTGAGGGGAGAATGAAGGCTGAAACCTGAAGCCTGAAACCTGAGACCTGAAGACGGAAGACGGAGGGATGACACTTGATGGCTGAGGACGGGAGGACTGGGGAATGGTCGACTATCGGACAGGATGTCTGGCGAGGGGAGGGCGGTCCGGTGGTGGAGGCGGGTACCCGGGGTGACCCAGGCTGATTCTCCTCGCGGGAGTGAGACAGGACACGGCGGGTGGGGATTTGCGCGTAAATCCACGGGTGCCGGGGACAGAGCGTTGCGACCTGAGGAACGGAGCGCGTGGCGATGCGATGGAATGAGCCAGCGGCGACTCTCGGTGCGGCGTCACGGCCCCTTCGAGAACGGCGGGGCAAGGAAGTGATGGAGCAAAAGGTCGTGGCCGGACCGGAAAGGGGCTGCGAACCGACCGGCACGAAGTGTCGAAACATGTGAGAGACTTGTGAGTTCCACAACGGGTATCATGGCGGCGGCTGACGTGAGGCCGGATCGGGTGACCCTCTGGGTCTGGGTGCTGGCCTTTGGGTTGCTGTGGCTGGATTTGCTGCGGCAACTCAGTTTCACCTGGGCGACCAGTGAGCAGTACGAGTATGGCTGGTTCGTGCCCCTGCTGGCGGCCGGCCTGCTGCTGCGCAACTGGGGGACCCGGCCCGATCCTGTGCCAGGTCGCGACCCGTGGGCCCTGAAGATCGGCATGGGCGTGCTCGTGCTGGCCCTGCT
Organism: Verrucomicrobiia bacterium; assembly: GCA_019634625.1. Classification (NCBI taxonomy): domain Bacteria; kingdom Pseudomonadati; phylum Verrucomicrobiota; class Verrucomicrobiia; species Verrucomicrobiia bacterium. Next base: position 75,900 of record JAHCBA010000004.1, on the reverse strand, counting down.
GCCGATTCGCATCGTGGCCGAGGTCAACCGCACCTGGCCGCTGATGAACTGGCTCACAGCCGTGCTGACGGTGGTGCTGACCCTGTACGCGATCCATCGCGTGGGTGGATGGGCGTGGGTGCGTCATTTCGCCTTTCCGATCGCCTTCATCCTCACCGCGGTCCGCTGGCCGTTCCGGATCGAACACGGGCTCACCCAGGGACTCATGCACATTGTGGCGGCGATCTCGGTCGAGATTCTGGGATTGTTCAACATCCCCGCCCTGCAACGTGGCAATCTGATTGAAATCGGGTCGGGGGTGGTTGGGGTGGACGAGGCGTGCAGTGGGATCCGGTCGTTCCAGACGACCTTGATGATCGGGCTGTTCCTGGGGGAGCATTTCCGCCTGCTCTGGTCCCGGCGGATCCTGTTGGTACTGGGCGGACTCCTCTTCGCCTTTGCTCTCAATGTGGGGAGGGCGCTGTTTCTTACCTGGCAGGCTTCGGCTCAGGGGGTTGAGGCCATCGACAAGTATCATGATGGCGCCGGGTGGAGCATCGTGATCGGGTGTTTCATCGGTCTGTGGCTGATGGCCGGGCGTCTGGCCAAGGCGCCGCCGATCGAGCCCAAGGCGTCGTGTCCGCCTGTCGGAGGCTTGCGTCGCGCCCCGGCCATCGGATTCGCCATCTGGATGGTCCTGATTTTCCTGGGCAACGAGGTCTGGTACCGATCCAGGGATACGAGTTGGAAGGAGTCCACACGCTGGGCCTTTCAGGCACCACAAGACGCGCCGGGCTATGGTCCCGTCGAGGTCGGCGACAGCATCCTCCGCCAACTCAAGTACGATCACGGCACGGCGGGGGCGTGGCGGACTTTGGACGGCCGGGCATGGACCGCGTTCTTCTTTCGCTGGGATCCGCGCACGGCGGGCCATTCGTCCCTGGGCCGCGTGCATCGGCCGGACCGATGCCTGCCCGGGTCGGGGTTTCGCATTGTGGAGGATGCCGGAGTGGAGGGGTTCGAGGCGGATGGGGTCACCATTCCGTTCCGCAGATACACATTCGGGCGGGACGAAGCCGTTCTGCATGTCTTCTTTTGTCTCTGGGAGGATGGCATGGACCGGCAGGGTGGGCTGGGGAGCAAGTACGGGGAACGGTTTCGTCTGGCCATCCAGGGCAGGCGCCTGATCGGCCAGCAGACCTTTCAGCTCATTCTGGCGGGATACCCCAGTCTGGCCGAGGCGACGGAGTCGGTCCGGCGCGAATTGCCGGGACTGGTCGAGGTGCAACGGCCCGACGTTGTTCCATGACGGCCGCGTGGAGTGAGTTCGGGGTGGGCATGACGACGACAACCTGTCTGTTGGGTCGAGCCACGGAGCGCGGTGCCGGTCGGTCCGAACCGGGGAGCGGCAGGATTTTGGCGTGCCCGGCTTCGGGAGGATCGGCAGCGGTCCGCGTTCTGGTGGCGGGCATTTCATGGCCGCCCGAGACGTTTCTGCAAAGGCTGGTGGTCGGGTTGGACCAGGCCGGTTGCGAGGTGACGTTGGGGTTGCCGACGGCGGACGCCATCCGGGGTGCGCGTCGCCAGGGGTTGAGCGCCGTCCGGATGCCGGGTTGGAGTTCGGGTCACCCCATGCGCTGGTTGGAAGGGGCCGGATGGCTGGCCATGGCGTTCCTGAGGTCCCGACGCGAGCTTGGCAAGCTGGTTCGGACGAGCTGGCAGGCGCGAGGGTTTACGCGGCGAATGTCCATGCTTCACCGCGGATTGCCGTTCTGCCTGGGCCGTTGGGATGTGATCTATTTTCCGTGGAACTCGGCGGCGGTGGCGCACCTGCCGGTCTTCGAGTTGGGGACGCCGGTGGTGGTGAGCTGCCGGGGGAGTCAGGTGAATGTCGCCCCGAGCAATCCAGCCCGACGCGACCTGGTGGCCGGGTTGAAGGAGACGTTTCGAAGGGCGGCCGCCGTGCATTGTGTGAGTGATGACATTCTACAGGAGGCCAGCCGGTTGGGACTGGATGCAGCCAAGGCACGGGTGATCCGGCCTGCGGTGGATCCGGTTCGATTTGTGCCGGCTGCCACCCGTCCCCCGTCCGCTGCCGGTGTTCAGTTGGTCACCACGGGCGCGCTGATCTGGCGCAAGGGATATGAGTACCTGCTGCTCGCGCTGCGCCGGTTGGCGGATCGGGGTCTGCCGGTCCGGCTTGCGATCATCGGGGAGGGTCCGGAGCGGGAGAGGCTGGTCTATACGGTGCAGGATCTCGGTCTCGGTGACCGCGTGGAGATTCTGGGGCGCCGTTCCCCGCGGGAGGTGAGGGAGCGGTTGCAGGGAGCGGATTGTTTCGTGTTTTCGAGCCTGAGCGAAGGGTTGCCGAATGCCGTGCTCGAAGCGATGGCCTGCGGACTGCCGGTGGTCACCACCGACTGCGGAGGGGTGCGCGAGGCGGTGACCGATGGGGTCGAGGGGCGCGTGGTTCCGGCGCGGGATCCGCTGGCCATGGCGGAGGCCATCGAAGAGCTGATTCAGAGCCCCGAGGCGGCGCGCCGGATGGGAGCGGCCGGCCGGGCCCGGGTGGAGCGCGATTTCCGGCTGGAGGACCAGGTTCAAAGGTTCGCGGCGCTGTTCCGTGAGGTGGCGGGCAGGAGGGAATAGAGCATGCGATTGGTGCTTGTCGTCCCGGCGTTTCCGAGGCTGTCGGAGAGCTTCATTGTCTCGAAGTTTCTCGGACTGCTGGACAGGGGCTGGGATGTCCATGTGGTGTGCCATCAGTCGGAGGCGCGGGAGTGGGGTCGGTTTCCGGCATTGCAGGGCCACGACGAGGCGAGGCGCCGGGTGCACCGGGTGTGGCGGACCGATCCCAGGTGGCTGATGCCGCTGCGCTGGCCGATGGCGCTGCTGGGTGCGGCGAGGCATCCCATGCGGTTGTCGCGGTATGTCCGGCGTGGCCGCGGGGCGGATGCGTTGAGTCGGCTGCGAAACGCCTACCTGGATTCCACGCTCATCGGGCTCGGTCCTGACTCGGTCCATTTCGAGTTCGGCGCACTCGCGGTGGGCCGCACGCACCTTCGGCGTCAGCTCGGGGTGCGGTTGACGTGCAGTTTTCGAGGGTACGATCTCAATTTCTCCGGGTTGGAGGTGCCCGGGTACTACGATGCGGTGTGGCGGGAGGTGGATGCCATTCATTGCCTGGGGCAGGACCTGTGGCACCGGGCCCTGCACCGGGGTTGCCCGCCGGCGAAACCGCACGTTCTCATCCCCCCGGCACTCGACCCGGGCATCTGGACCCCGCCGGACGACCGGGGCGGGGAACGACTTGGAACCCGGGAACGTCCGATACGCCTGCTGAGTGTCGGACGGCTTGAGTGGAAGAAGGGCTATGAGTTCAATCTCGAGGTGGTGCATCGACTGGTGCGAGCCGGGCTGGCCTGCGAGTACCGGATCGTGGGCGGGGGCAGTCACCTCGAGGCTGTGGCTTTCGAGCGAAAGCAGATGAATCTGGATTCGGAGGTGACCCTGCTTGGTCCCCAGCCGGCAGAACGCGTGCGGCGGGAACTGGTCTGGGCCGATGTCTTCCTGCACGGGGCGGTGTCCGAGGGCTTCTGCAACGGAGCGATCGAGGCGCAGGCGATGCGGTTGCCCGTCGTGTGCAGCGATGCGGATGGGCTGGGTGAAAACGTGGCCGACGGAGAGACGGGGTTCGTCCTTCCGCGTCGGGATCCGGGCGCCATGGCGGAGGCCGTCCGACGTCTGGCTGAGGATCCGGACTTGCGCTTGAGGATGGGGCGGGCCGGGCGGACACGGGTGGAGCAGCGCTTTCGCATCGAGGATCAATTGGAAGCCTTCGACCGGTTCCATCGGGGGCCCGCAGGAGAAGAGGGATTGCGTGCACGGGTCGATGATTACGGTGGGAGCGTTCACCCTTCGTGATGGAAGGCGTAAGGCTCATCCTTCTGGACGGTGGCGGGGATTCCCTCGACTGGGGAGCCGGGCAGGTGGTGACGGTCGGGGGCAATCTCGCGTCGGTCCGGTCGGCCCTCGACGATTGGGGAGCGTCGGGATCCGAGCCGGCTGCGCTCTGCTGGGATGCGACCTTGGGGCGTCCTCCGGGCCTGCAACTCATTGGCGAACTGCTGGCCACAGGGTGGGATGTCTGGCATGCGGGCCTTCGCCTGGGGATGGGGGGGCGTCCGCACATCCTGGCTTCGGTCACCCCGACATGGATGCTGCAGGCGGATCCGAATCCCGAGGTGGAGGCGACATCCTGGCGGTTGTCCCTGCGGGCGTGCCTGGTGCGACGGGAGGTGGTGATGCGGTTGGGCGGGCTTCCATCGGGCTTTCGGACCCTTGAGATCGCCGGCCTGGAAATGGGGCATCGGTGGATTCGCCACGGAGCACGGATGCGGCATGTGCCGGGGCTGCTCGGCCCTTCGGATGCCGCTCCTCCGAGCCGGGTGGCCGGGGAGATTTCCGGGAACGGGGTGGGGGCGGCAAACGAAGGGGAGGTCGAGGATGCCTTGCGCTTCGTTCGGCGGCGCCATGGGCGTCGATGGCTGGGTTGGGCCGCCTTCCGGGCGGTTTGGACGCGACAGGCGCCGTTCAGGAAATGGTTGCGCGCCTGGTGGCGGGTGCGACGCGAGCCATCCGTGCCTGCGCCCCCGCCTCTGAGGCAACCCGCCCAATGCGAATCCGTGCCGGAGCAGGGCGTCCCCGATGTCCCCGGGAGGGGGGTGACTGTCCTGATTCCCACGGTGGACCGTTATCCCTATCTGAAAGTGTTGCTCGGGCAGTTGGGAAAACAGACCCTTCCCGTGAAGGAGGTGGTGGTGGTCGATCAGACCCGCGTTGAGCGGAGGGAGACCTCCTGGGTGGAAGCGTTTCCGGAACTGCCATTGCGGGTGGTGACATTGGAAGTGCCCGGTCAGTGCTCCTCGCGCAACCGGGGGCTGCGAATGGCGACGGGGGAGATGGTCCTGTTCCTGGATGACGATGACGAGGTGGGGCCTGACCTTGTGGAGCGGCACCTGAGGCACCTTGATCGGACCGGAGCCGGGGTTTCGTGTGGCGTCGCCGATGAAGTAGGCGCTGGACCGCTTCCCCCGGAGTTTCGGTTGGCGCGGATGAGCGATGTCTTCCCGACCAACAACACCATGATCCGGCGGGAGGTGCTCGAACGAAGCGGGTTGTTCGACCTGGCCTACGATCGAGGGCAACGGGCCGATGGGGATCTCGGGATGCGGCTCTATCTGAGCGGGGCAAAGATGCTGCTGGACCCGACCATCTCGGTTCTGCACCACCACGCGCCGGCGGGAGGATTGCGCACGCACGGCGCCCGCGTGGTGACCCGTGCCGGGAGTCGCCGCCGGCTGTTCCAGAGACACCTGGCCAGTGTGTGGGACATCTACCGGGGACTCCGGTATTTTCCGAGGAACGAGGTTCGGGAAATGCTGTGGATCAACGCGGTGGGAACCCTGAGTGGCGAGGGGGGAGGCTGGCGGCGTGCCTTGAGGATGGTTCTGGCCCTGGTGTCTCTGCCCCACACCGTCTGGGTGCTGCATCGGCGCTGGACGGAAGCGAACGACATGCTGGGGAGATTTCCGCAGATTCCCCAGACCGGTGAGAGGGAGGAATGAAGGCGCTGCTGGTCGCTTCCGAGTTTCCTCCGGGTCCCGGTGGGATAGGCACGCATGCCTGGCAACTGGCGCGGCATCTGCCCCGATGGGGTTGGGAGGTCACGGTGCTGGCGGCCCAGGACTACGTCTCCGACGCGGAGGCCGTCGCATTCGGCCATGGTCAGCCCTTCCGCCTGGTGCGACTCCCGCGGGCCAGCCATCCGGCCGTGACCGGTTGGCGGCGGTGGCGCCACGTCGGCCGGATGCTCGGTGAGACGCGGCCGGATGTGGTTCTGGCGACCGGGATGAAGTCCGTCTGGATCGCGGCAGCGACTGCGCCGAAGACCCTGCCGTGGGTGGCCATCGGCCATGCCACTGAGTTTCGGGTGCGGGGGAGGGTGGGATCGAGCCTGACGCGTTGGGCGTTTCAGAAGGCGTCCACCGTGGTCTGTGTCAGCCGTTTCACGCGGGGGTTGATGCGATCGGCGGGCATACGACCGAGGGCCGAGGAGGTGATACCCAACGGTGCCGACCCCGGAGCGTTCGAGCCGATGCCGGAGGCGGAACGTCAGGCGTTTCGCGAGCGCAAGGGGGTAACAGGAGCGCGGATACTCCTGACGGTCGGCAACGTGACCGATCGCAAGGGGCAGGAGGTGGTGATTCGGGCCTTGCCGGCCATCGTGCGGCGCCACCCGGAGGTCGTGTATGTGATGGTCGGGATGCCCACCCGCCGCGACGCCTTCCTGACGGTGGCCCGCGAACTGGGCGTGGAGGGGCATGTGCGCTTCGAGGGCATCGCCGACGCCGCGGACCTTCGTGCCTGGTATCAGGTCTGCGAGGTCTTTGTGGTGACGAGTCGCACCACGGCGAGTGGGGACTCCGAGGGGTTCGGTATTGTCGCGGTCGAAGCGGCGCTCAGCGGCCGGCCCTCCGTGGTCTCGGAGGGGTCCGGGTTGGTGGAAGCCATTCTTCCCGGGGAAACGGGACTGACCGCGCCGGAAAATGATCCACCTGCGACCGCTTCGGTCATCCTGCGCCTGCTGGACGATGCGGTGCTGCGGGAGCGGATGGGGATGCGGGCGCGGGAACGGGCCCTGAACGAGCAGACGTGGGAGCAGTGTGTGCAGCGGTTCGATCAGGTGCTGAAGCCGCTGGTGGAGTCACCCCTCGGGGTTGAGCCCGCTCCCGGAGCCCACCCGGTTGCCGGGATTCGGTGACGACTCAGCGCCGGAGATCATGCGCCTCTTCATCGTATCCCATACCCCGCATTACCGGATCGGGACCGGTTGGGCGGCCTGGGGAGCGACGGTACGGGAGGTCGACGCCTTGGCGACCCTGTTCGCGGAGGTGGTCCATCTCGCCCCGGCCTATGAAGAAGCGGCGCCGGCCAGTGCGCTCCCCTACCAGGCACGAAATGTCCGTGTCGAGCCGGTGCGGCCCGCCGGGGGAAGGGGATGGGCGGCCAAGGCTTGCATTCTGCTACGGTACCCGGGGTATGCATGGGCCATCCGCAGGGGATTTCGACATGCGGATGCGGTTCACGTCCGATGCCCGGCCAATCTGAGTCTATTGGCGGCCTGCCTGTTGGGATTTTCTCGGAAACCCAGGCGACGTTGGATCAAGTATGCCGGCAACTGGCGTCCCGACGGTGCGGAACCCCTCAGCTACCGACTCCAACGAGCCTGGCTTGAGCGCGGCTGGCATGGTGGCGTCGTGACCGTCAATGGAGAGTGGCCCGGCCAGCCCCGGCATGTCCGGTCCTTTTACAACCCTTGTCTCACTCAGGCCGAGCTTGACCACGCCCGGTCGGTCGCGGCCAGGAAGGTGCTGACGGAACCCCTCCGGCTGTTGTTTGTCGGCCGGTTGGAGGAGGCCAAGGGGGTGGGTCGTTGCCTGGAGATCCTCCGCCGGTTCCAAGCGACGGGTGGAAAAGCTGTTCTCGATTTGGTGGGCGATGGCCCCAATCGGGGTCGCTACGAGGCGACGGCGCGGGACATGGGGCTGGGGGCTTCCGTGCGCTTTCACGGTTGGCTGGGCCGAACGGATTTGGACCTTTGTTACGAACGGACCCATGTGGCACTGCTCCCGTCGCTAAGCGAGGGATGGCCCAAGGTGTTGAGTGAGGCCATGGCCTTCGGGGTGGTGCCGCTGGCTGGGCGGGTCGGTTGCATCGGTCCGTACCTGGAACAATTCGGGACGGGTGAAGCTGTGGAGGTGCGTGACTTGGACGGATTCGTCCGGAGGCTCAGTCTCCTGGTGGCGCATCCCGACGGATGGGAGGACCAGTCCCGGCGGGCGGCCCTCGCCGCCGGTCAATTCACCTATGAGCGCCATTTGGAGCGGGTGCGCGAGATTCTTGAGTTGCCGTCTGGTGTCCAGTCCATGGAAGGACACCGACACTTCAGCGCCGGGTCAGGCCGCGGGGGGCCTGAGGCGGCCGGAAGCCGGCATCGGTGGTGATCATCACCTGGTCCAACCGGGTGTGGGCGGAGTCCCAGCGGAATGTCAATCGCTGGGGACCGGCACCGAGGAGAAGAATTCGCGGTTGATCCGTTCCAGCGGTGCCCGTGAGCGCAATCCAATCCCAGGTGGCTGCCGTCGCGGGCGCGGGCAGCAGGAAGGGTTGTTCGGGTTCGCCGTTCAAGGCGACATGGAACAGTCCGGCGATCCCCGGGGCAGCCTGGACCCGCGTCCAGACGAGGTAAGGCCCGGCGACGGGAACCTCGAACTCCACGGTGGCGGTTCCCCGTCCGGCGCTGGGAGAGGTCAGGTACGTCCCGGTCGAGGCGCTGACATCCGCGTGGGCTTCCACCGGAAGCTGGTACAGCATCGAGGAGGCGCCGAGAGCCATCTGGACGGGAGGCAGGTCCGTGGAGGTGACCACCCGCAGGGCCCGGTTGAGAGCGGGGTCGAGACTTCTCGGGACCCAGGCAGTCACACTTCCGCTGCTGGCCAGGGTTGTGGTGAGGCTGGTCCAAGAGCCTCCCGGGGACTGGAGCTGAATGATGCCAGTGCCTGGGAGGGTGACGGCGAGATCGACATCCGCCGCCATCAGGTAGTGACTGCCGGAGGCAGTCAGACGGACCCCCGAAGGAGCTTCGAGGACATCGCCGGGACCGAAGTCAAAGATCATCACCGAGACCAAGCCGTCCCCGTCGGCATCGGTGAAATCACCGGGAGCGACTGCCGGGCCCACGAGTTGGTAGGAGACATCGGTGCGTCGATCCAGCGGGGAGACCTTGTGGATCTTCCAGAAGCGGGTGAGAGACTCGTTGGCGGCGGTCAGTCCACGATGCCGGTTTGCATGAAAATCGGCAGTCAGCGTGTCATCGGAAATGAAGGTGTTTCCCGAGATGGATTTGATGGCGAAGGCGCCGATGTCCGCCGGGTTCTCGAAGGTCAGGAGACTGCCTGCGCCGTGATCGACCACGGACGTTACGGTATAGGTGGCATGGTGATCGGCATTGCGGATGTGGAATGCCTGGGACGTGGCCGGGGTGGCGGGCAGACGTTCGGTCGTCACGATGCGGCGGTTCCGGAAATCCACTTCGGCAATGGTCGCCTGGTGCAGGGAATGGGCCGGGCGGACTGCGATCGATCCCCGGGCGAGTTCTCGGCCGCCGACCAGATGCAGGGCCTGAAAGGCGCCCGACTGCTCGGACCAGAGGGCAAAGCGACCTTGGGCCACCAGTTGCCCGCCATCGATGACCCGGCGGACATCGCGCCCGTCGGAGAACAGATGGTCGGTCCGACCGTCCACGGTGGTGACGCGGAGGGCAACGGCCTTCAAGGCGTCGGATTCGTTGTTGACGATGGGGAGGGACACCTTGGCCGCGATGCGGGACTGACCGGCAAAGGCCTCGATCAGGGCCGGGAACACGTTCTCGCGAGTCGCCATCTCGGCGTAGGTGCTGACCGGTTGACGCGACTGCACGAACAGGTTCGGCACATTGAGTTTGTAGGCCGCCGAGTACAGATTGCCGGCCATCACGGTGTCACCGGCCCGATCGAAGAGTGTGACCTGGGTGTACTTCCGGGGCGAGGCCGGATCATAGAGGGAGCCGAGCATGTTGGGTTCCGCGGCCACAGTGGTAACAGTCAGCGCAGTTCCGTCCCCGTTGGTCAGATTCTGGGTGGTCGAGGTGCGCCCCAGGCGCCAGGTCGCCTCGAGGACGCCGGGAGTGGTGCCTTCCCGGAGAGTGGTCGAGGCATGTTTGCGGAGGTAATGAGCGCTGATCGAACCGGTTGGCGGTGGGTTCATCGAGGTGTTGACCGTCAAGCCCCCCTCCTCGCCGCTGGTGTCGGCGCCGTGAAAGCTCCAGGTGTGCCACTTGCCCCCCCGCACACGGAAGACATCGAAGACGTAGGAATGGTCGTCACCCAGGTCCACCAGGGCGACGTCCCGGCGATAGATCTGGACGCCCGGATGCTGCATGGAGCGGCCCGAAGCGGCGAGGAACTGGGCGCCGGGCATGGGTTTGAAGGCCTCGAACCAGGCATCCTGCTGGGTGAAACTGCCTGCCGGCCACCCGCTCTCCGCCTTGGTATGATGGTGATAGCCATCGATCTCGACGGTGTTGTGGGTGTAGGTGGCCGAGTCGGGCGGGACCGTAAACAGGGTGCTGCCTTCGTTGCGCTGCCCAAAGTCGTTGGCCATCCGGAGGCCCAGGGCGAACAGGTTGAGGTCGAGGGCGTCGTGGTGGGCGTGGCCAATGCCCGTGCCAGTGCGGATCATGACCGCGCGCTTCTTTCGGAAGTCGTCCTGTTCGACGCCCGACTCGAGGAGTCCGACCCCGAAGCCGGGGAACAGGCGGGATGTGGAACTCAGGCGCGGATCCCGCATGCCTTCGCTGGTCGCCAGGATGGACTGCCATTCGGCGTCGGTTTCGCTGCTGCGTCCGCCCCAGGCATGGCGAAGGAGCCAGGCGGCGTTCGGGTGGCCGGTGAGGCGCCAGATCCTGCGGGTCGTTTCCTGATTGACCGCAGCGAAATAGCCCCGGTTCGAGTAAGTAGTGTGCGAGGCGTCTCCCACACTGAACGTATATCCGCCCGCCACGGTGGAATTCATCAGGAAACGGGCAAAGGCCCCGATCTTGGGATAGGCAACCACGTCGGTCAGATCGTAGGTCGGTGCACCGCCGGTTTGTTTGAAGCGCCGGGTGAGATCAGCGGCATCCAGGAACAAGGCCGACTGGCCTGATGCGTACATGGTGGAGCCGATGTAGTTCATCCCGTCCTGACTGAACGAATTGTGGTAGTGGGATTTGAGGGTGCGGAACCCGAGCGGATGAACGGACACGGTCGCGCGGGAAAAGTCCATGAATTCGGTCCCAAGATCGCCCGGGCCATGCACCAGGCCCAGGTACATGGGCTCACTGTTGCTAATGCGTGCTGTCCGGTTGTCCATCATGGACGACTGGACCAGGTGGTTGTCGAAGAAGGCGATGAGGTCGGTTGGCGTTTGGATCCAAGGAATGAAGCGGCCTATGGCATCGGCGAGCGGTTGATTGCCCTGGATGAAATCGAAGAGCTGGTCGTAGGCCGAAAATAGCCGGGTCTGCATGGCTCCCGACCAGGCGTTATAGACATGCTTGCCCACCCGCCGGGCTTCCCATCGCCATTCGGAGTTGTAGGCGAGATCGGGGTTGGCGGCGTTGAGGGAGAGTTCCTGAGCCTCCAGTTGCATGGCAGGCCACTGCAGAGCCAGGCGGGCCAGCATGATGGCCGCGTCCCATGCCGCGGCGGCTTGTCCGGTGACATGGTAGCGTTCCGGGAGGCAATGGGCCGGCCCGGAGTGTTCCCCGCTGAGAATCTGGTAAAACTGGTCGTAGAACTTTCGGGTCACCTGATTGCCGATGATGAAATAATAGCTGCCCGGGCTGTTCCAGGCCTCTCCCGCTCCAGGAACCCAGAGACCCAGTCCGTCGTCGGGAAGGGAACCCGGCAGGGGGCGGTTGGCCCGGAGATCTTCCCAGGAATAGGACGCCTGGAGTGTCGCATTGGTGAGCTGGAAGGGATGGGCGAAATTGTGGAGAAAGGTGTGCGAAACCGTGGTGGCCGGGTGGATGACCCAGGTTCCCTCGGAAGTCGCCGGCGGGTCATACAGTTTGTTGTCTGTCTTCGATCCCAGGTGCATGGCGTTCAACGGCGGCATGGCATGCCAAAGGATGGTATCGCGCTGGGCACGCTCCGAGACGGTCGGGTTCTGGGGAATCGAGGGAGAGTTGTTGTTGATCCATCGCCAGATGTAGTTGTCTCTGTAGTTGGCTCCATTCTCGTCCTTTTCGAAGGGGCCTTTGGCTGCAATCATCTGGGCTTGCGCCCGCACCAACTGGCGTTCCTCCGGGGTGAATGTGTAGGCGGCCGTCTTGTTGGCCCGGCGATCGGTTCCGGCAAGGGCGTCAAAAAAGTCGATTCGATGCAGGATCAGCGCCTCCTGGCTGCCCGGGCCGACGAACAGTTCCGCGTCGAGGGTGTTGTTCGGGTTGAGCGCGTAGAAAAAGATACGGCCGGTTTCCTCGTAGTTTTCCGAGTACAGCACACGCATCCGGTACTCGTTCACCTCCCCGGCCGGGCCGTCATTGATCCGAAGATGCACGTACAGGGGACGGCGGATGCGGGGGGTCGGCGCGTTGTCCACCCGGCCCACGAGGCGGACGAAATAGACACCGGGCTGGAGATTCTCGAAGCGGAGGGGAATCCGGGCTCCGTCGGCCGCCAGGCGGACGGCGGGGGCCGTGACGGTGGTCCAGGTGTGCTCGTGGATCCAGTTGCGGATGCGGCCAGTGTCGGAGGCGATCCGAGACGCTGCGGGGATTCCCGCCAGGCTCCCGGCTTCGAGGAAGCATCCGTCGTACCGGGTCAGCAAGTGGTTGACCCGGGTTTGGGCGCTGCCGTCGAAGCCGGTGTAGAGGCCCGGGCCGTTGTGGAAGTTGGCTTGGCTCAGAACGTTGGCCGCCCGTACGGCCGGCGGGGAGAGAAGGGCGAGACCCACAAGGGCTGGGAGAAGGGATCGCCGCAGAAGGTGGAGATTTGGGGTGTTCATCGGAGGTTCCGGGCAGCGGCAGGGCCGGTCGGCCAAGCAGCCTATGGAGGGTTCTATCGGATGGGTCCAGCGGAAATGAATGGGAATTGGGCTCTTTTTCCTCCCTTTAAATTCGCTGGGTTGGAAGGGCTAGGGGGAGGGGGAAAAGCAGAAACTGGAAAGCAGAAAGTAGAAATATGGGATTGGGACATTTGCGTAGGGGGAGCCCGAGAGGGCGGGGATCGGGCTTTAGGAGCGGGCCTGCGGTGCCGATGGTAGGGCGTTGGGGGATGAAGCACTTCGCGGGGCCCGTTGTTCGGCCCCGTTGCGACGTGACGGGGCGGAGCTGTGGGGAAGGAGGGCCTGAGGCCTGAGGCCTGAGGCCTGAAGCCTGAAACCTGAGACCTGAAGCCTGAGGCCTGAGACCTGGGGCATGAGGGGGGTGACGGGCGAGGGGGTGACTGGGGGGCGATGATGCGTGACTGCGATGGGAGAGATGGCATTTGGGAATGGGGTGGGGCGACGGAGGGGGGCGCCGGTGCGTCGAGTGCCGGCGACGGGGACGGCTCCGATCCACACACGGTGGTTCGTGGTCGGCTTGCTGGTGCATGTGGGGTTGGGCGTGGCGGGCAAGTCGAGTGCGCTGGTGTCCGGGGGGCACGCGTTGCTGACGCTTGGGGTGGGCCTTTTCTGGGCTTTTACGGATCGTCGGCCCTTCCGATTGGCGGCTTGGGCAGCTTATGTGGTGGGGATGGAGATATTCTGGCGAATGACCAAGGCCCCCGTCCCGTGGGAATTCGGAAAGTACGCCCTGGCGTTCGTGTTGGTCATCGCTGGATCAAGAATGCCCGGTGGGCGGTCGTCCTGGCTGCCTTGGGCATACTTTGGGCTGCTGCTGCCCGGGGTCGTGCCCACCTTCATCAATTTTTCTCCGCAGTTTGCCAGTGAAACAATCCGATTCTACCTCTCCGGACCGCTAAGCCTGGCGGTCTGCGGTTGGTACTTCAGCCGGCTTAGGATGGATGAATCATCCCTGCAGCGCTTGCAGGTCTGGCTGGTATTAGGGGTGGTTACCATCGCGACCATCGTGCTCATGGGCGTCCGCGAGTTGGATACCTCAGACTTCTCGGGAGGATCCGCGGTGCATGCGTCCGGGGGTTACGGGCCGAACCAGGTTTCCAGCATCCTCTCCCTGGGGGCGATCTGCGCGGTATTGCTTTCGTTACAGTTGCGGCGGGCCGGTCTGCTCCCCTATCTGCTCGCCGCGGTCGCAGTCTGGTTTCTGGCGCACGCGGTGTTGTCCTTTTCGCGTACCGGGCTGTATCTCTTCGCCGGATCCCTGATGGGAGCGGCTCCGTTGTTGCCCCTGCGTCGATGGCTGACGGCGCGCAATGGGATGCTGGGGGCGGCGTTGGTGGTCATCGGGCTGGGAATCTGGGGATACCTGGTGAACTTCACGGGTGGAAGGATCGTGGAGCGGTTTATGAATACCGATTCGACCGGTCGCGATCGGTTGGTGATGCAGGATTTGAGGTTGTGGATGGAGAACCCCGTGTTCGGTGGCGGGATCGCCGTCGCACGAATGGAGCGGGGCACGGCATCCCACACGGAGTACACCCGGCTGTTGTCGGAGCACGGCCTGCTTGGGTTGGCTGCTGGGGGGTTCCTGGCCGCAATCGGATGGGTCGCATGGCGTGCCCGTGGGCAACCCTACATCCGATCCAGCCTGGTGGCGGGCTACCTGTGGGGAATGCTGTTCATGGCGGTCACCGCCATGCGGACGGCCACGCCGGGATTCCTGATTGGTATGGCACTGGCAAGGCACGAGGGGCAGCCTCGACCTCGCCGTATCCATTCTGTTGGACACACGAGGAAAGCTCACGCCCACGCGCAAAGACGCGATGAGGGAGATCCGGTCCAGGACCATCGTGTCGTTACCCTCGGGTAGGTTTGACCGTATCCATATAGCAGGGATGGGCACGCGGAGGCGCGGAGGCCACGGAGGGAAACGCTTGGGAACAGGGATCGGATGCCAAGACGGCACGATGCCCGGATGACCTTTGGGTGTGCCATCTCCAGCGTCGCACCAGCGATCAAATCGAATGCCCTCGCCGCGATGACCGGGTCATCGCGTACACTCGCGACCGCATGGATGCGGCTTCGACGGGTCCTTGGGAATGGGCTGTGTTCCGACCGCCACGCCGCCCATTCGATCGATGGAGCAGCCGAGTGGTTCCTGGTCTGTATGTTCGAGGTGACGAGATCAGAACCCCTGGGGCATGGGCTCGATACGACCCGAGGGCCCGGGGAAGGCGGTGAAAGCCGGCGGCTTCTGATGGTGGGGAACTTTCTCTCCGGCCACGGCCTGGCGCGGGGGGTGGGCGAAGAGCTGGCCGACCGGCTCCGGGTGGTCGGCTGGCCGGTGGTCACCACGTCGGACCGTTTGAACCGATGGGCCCGTTGGTTCCAGATGATGCGGGTGGTCCGCCAGCATGCGGGCTGGGCGGAGGTGGCGCATCTGGATGTCTTCAGTGGGGCGGCGTTTCTGTGGGCGGAAACGGCTGCGGCATGGCTGAAACGAAGGGGCGTACCGTTCGTCGCAACGTTGCACGGTGGCAATCTGCCCCGATTCGCCGCGCGCTGGCCGCGCCGGGTGAAACGAGTGCTGAGTGCAGCCCGGGTGGTGACGGCTCCCTCCCGGTACCTTGCAGACCACATGGCCGGTTCTCGGCGGGACATCCGGATTCTGCCCAATCCCCTCGAGATCTCGCGGTATCCCTGGCGGTCCCGGGAGAGGCCGCAGCCGATCCTGGTGTGGCTGCGCGCGTTGCATCGCATCTATCGCCCGCAACTGGCCGCCGAGGTCGTGGCCCGTCTCAAGCGGGAACTGCCGGGCATTGGTTTGACGCTCTACGGTCCCGACAAGGGGGACGGGGCACGGCAGGATTGGGAGGCGGCGGTGGCCGCCTTCGACGTGGGGCGCGAGGTGTCCTGGGCGGGCGGTGTACCCAAAGCCGATGTTCCCAGGGCGTTGTCGGGAGGGGACATTTTTCTCAACACCACCGATGTGGACAATACCCCGGTCAGTGTGATCGAGGCGATGGCGTGCGGACTGTGCGTGGTGAGCACGAACGTGGGAGGCACCCCATACCTGATCGAGGAGGGTCACGACGGACTGCTGGTGCCGCCCGGCGATGCGGGAGCGATCGCGGCGGCCGTTTTGCGGCTGTTCCGGGAGCCCGGGCTGGCGGGGAGGTTGTCCGTCCATGCCAGGAGAAAAGTGGAGGCGTATGATTGGGGTGCTGTGCTTCCGCAATGGATGAGGCTGCTTCGTGAGGTGGCCGATGGCGGGAGTGCGTCGATGAGTCACGGTTCGATGAAGGAGAATGACTCTCACGGAGGCACAAAGACACGGAGATGAACGAGAACGCCAGTGGGATCCTTCTCGTCGAAGGCGCTGTTGCGTTGCTACCATGGGTATCTGGATCGGAATCCTCCGTGTCTTGGTGTCTCCGTGAGAGAGGCTAACGGTTGAAATCGGAGGGCCGAGTTCCACGAGGCCGCAGGGGAGTGGAACGATGGGATAAGAACTCGCGGAGCTCGTCCCTCCGGAAGACGACATCCATGTCGTTCGGTATCGATACAATCTACCGGCGGCTGCCCTATCCCATGAAAGTGGCGGCGGCCAGCGCCCGCGGATGGCGGTTGCAGCGACTGCGATATGGCCGGGAGACAGACGAGCGGGTCCGAGCGGCGTGGGCCCGTGAACGCTGGTCGAACGAGGCTTGGGCTGCCTGGCGTCAGCCTATTCTCCAGCGCTTGCTGACCGACGCGGCCCAACACGTTCCGCATTACCGTTCCTGGGCAAGGCAAAGGTTGGGTCGGACAGATTCCGGAGAGGCGGGAGGCCTGGAATACTGGCCTGTATTAGCCAAGGAATCCCTCAGGTCCGCCCCGTTGTCGTTTGTGGACGAACGGATCGATCCCCGTTCGTTGATGATCGAGCGGACCAGCGGGAGTACGGGGACTCCGGTGACCCTCTACCACGGGGTGGAGGGAATTCGGGCCTGGTATGCCCTCTTCGAAGCGCGATGGCGGGGTTGGGCCGGATTGAGCCGGCATGACCGGTGGGCGATTCTAGGCGGCCAGTTGGTAGCCCCGCCCGGTCGGCAGCGTCCGCCATTCTGGGTTTGGAACAGCCCGATGCGACAGCTCTATTGCAGCACCTACCATCTCTCCAGGACGACGGCTGCCGCTTATGCCGAGGCGCTGATGGTGCATCGGGTCACCTACCTTCTCGGGTACCCTTCCGCCCTTGCCCTCCTTGCCGGTTGGATGGAGGAACAGAGTCTGAGCGCACCGCCGCTGAAGGCGGTGCTCAGCAATGCGGAACCGCTTTACACCCACCAAAGGGAGGTTCTTCGGCGCGTCTTCGGCTGTCCCGTGTATGATACCTACGGCATGAGCGAACACGTCGGGGCCGCCAGCGAGTGCGAGTCGGGCACCCTGCACTGGTGGCCGGAGGCGGGGGTGCTGGAGATTCTGAGGGATGACTCGGATACCCCGGTGCTGCCTGGGGAGACGGGCCGGATCGTGTGCACCGGTCTGCTGCATCGGGAACAGCCGCTGATTCGTTACGACACCGGGGACCGTGGCGCCGTGGTGGAACCGGGTTGGCGTTGTCCGTGCGGGCGGACGCTTCCTGTCCTGACCCGGATCGAGGGGCGCTCGGATGATCTCATTCGCACACCAGACGGTCGCTGGATCGGGCGCCTCGATCCCGTGTTCAAGGGGGGACTACCGGTGGTCGAAGCGCAGATTCAGCAGCTGGGACCAGACCGGATCGAGGTGAGGGTGGTGCCGGGACATGGCTACGGCCCGACGGCCGAGGAGAGCCTGCGGCGGGCGCTCATGGAGCGTGTGGGTGCGATGCGCATCGAGATCGTCCTGGTGGAGAGGATTCCTCGGGGTTCCAACGGGAAGTTCAAGGCGGTGGTGGGCTGGAAGGAGTGGAGGGCCGGGGCAGGAGCGGCGGTGGGACCGGGAGTCCATCATGGCTGAACACAGGCATGTGGCCGATTGCGGCGAGCGGGTGCTCCTCACCGTCCCTCAACTGGAAGCTACCTCAAGTCCGTACCGGGAGTTGATGGCGCTGTGCAAAGGCCTGACCCGTCGGGGGTTCCGGCTGGACGTATGTTCGTTGCGTCCCAACGGCAGTGACATCACGGGGAGTCAGTTGGCGGCGATGGGAGTCGGTTGGTTTGTCGCGCGGTTTCGGCCGGCCGAGTATGGATTGTCGGGTTGGCTTGAATTTCTCAAGTACCGAAGGGTGATTCGAGGCCGGGGACGATACGCCATCCACCACTCCCTGGACTTCACCAGCATGCCACTGGAGGCGTGGTCGAGTCCGTCGTTCGCGGATCACTTCCTTTTCACGCAACGGAGCATGAATCGGAATGGGTATCGGTGGGCCCTGAAGGCACGAGCCCGACGAGCGGGCGTGGTCGTAGGCATCTCCGAGGGGGTGTGCGGGTATTTGAGATCGCTCCAAGTGGCGCCGTCGAAGATCCGGCGCGTGTACAATGGCTTCCATCTATCGGTGCCGCAGGGCGTCAAGGCTGCGGTCCCCGGCATTCTTTGTGTTGCCCATCTGCAGCGCGGGAAGCGGCAGATAGATTTGATTCGTGCGGTCGCCCGCGTTCGGGAGCGTCAATCCGACATCATGCTTCGCCTCGTGGGTGAGGCCTACGACACGGAATACGAGCACCAGCTTCGCCTGGAATGCCGACGACTCTCCCTGGAGAAACATGTCCAGTTTCTCGGACGCCGAACGGATGTCCCCGCCCTGCTGGCTCAATCTTCGATTCTGGTCTCCTGCTCCGAAACCGAAGCCCTGGGCACTTCGATCATCGAGGCGATGAAGGTTGGCGTGCCAGTGGTCTCGTCCCGTGCCGAGGGTCCGTCCGAGTTCCTGGTGCATCAGGAGAACGCCTGGCTGGTGGACACCGGCGACGTAGCCGGATTCGCCGAGGGAATCTTGAATCTCCTGGAGAATGAGACCCTGCGTCAACGATTGGTGGATCGGGCGAGGGCTACCGCCGAACGTCTGTTTTCACCGGAGCCGATGGTGGAAGCCTACGCGGCCATTTACCGCGAGTTGTTGGCGCGGGGATGTGCTTCCGATCGGAAGTGCCAGACTCTGAGGGGTGCATCATGAACTCCCCGGTACAAGGAACCTGGGTTCCAGGGACAGCATGAAGCCACCGGACACCAAGATCGCTGCGGACGAGTCGATCGGGGCATGGCTGGCATGTCGGATTGGGGAGGGCACGCTTCCAACCGGGTTTCATTGGAGTGAGGTGCCTTCGCGGAAGGATGAGGCGAGGCAAGGCATCGCGCCGCCCACCGGGGACTGGGCCGGATATCCCTGCCACCAATGGGATGCGCCCTGGGGGAGGGGTTGGTGCCTCGGCGAGGTGCCGACGCAGGACCTCGATGCCCTGCAGCGCGCGTTCGATACCCCTAGCTTCGATGCCGCACCGCTCCAACAGGAGGCCTTTCGACGATCTTGCCTTCTGATCGCCTGGGAGCGCGAGAGGGGTCAATGGCATGTCTTCACCGACCGCTTCGGCACCGTTCACGCCTATCACCGGGAAGGCCCGGGACCGCGTGCCATCGGGACCTGCTATGCGTCTCTCGTCCGCCTGTCGGGTGGGAATGCCTTGGATGCCTTGGGCCTGAGCGGATTCCTCACGCTGGGATTCTTCCCGGGAGACCGTACGTGGTTCTCGAACATTCGGGTCCTGGAACCGGCCAGGCATCACGTGTTCGACCAGGATCTGAGGCGGATCTCCTCAAGGCGCTACTGGCACTGGAGCCACCAACCTCTCGCGGATCGCTCCGATGCGGCAGCGGTGGACGCCTTTGCGGACCGGTTTCATGCAGTGATGGAGGAGCAGACCCGGGAAGGGCGGGTAGCCGTACCCATCTCTGGTGGACTGGACGCCCGTTCCACCGTGGCGGCTCTGATGGGGCACGCCGACCGTGACCGTGTCTGGGCCTACTCCTACGGATACAGCGATGGCTCGGTGGAAACGCGGCTTTCCTCGGCCATCGCCCGGGAGGCTGGGTTGCCCTTCACGGCCTTCACCCTTCAACCCTACCTGTTCGACGATCTCCCTGTCGTCATGGGCGCCGTCGAGGGCTTTCAGGATGTCACCCAATGCCGGCAGGCCTTCGTCCGACGGCCGCTGGCCCAGCGCTCGGATGCCGTGATCGCTGCCCATTGGGGCGACGTCTGGTTCGATGACATGGGCTGGGAGAGCGCCGACCGATCGGGAAGCGAGGAGGAAGCGGTGGTGCGGCACCTTTGGGGCAAGGTCGCCAAGAAGGGCCGGCAATGGCTCCTGACACATCTCACGGCGGATCTGAGCGCAGGCTCCGCAGTCGTCGAGCGGACAGTGCGGGAGTGGATGACATCCACCCTGGAGAACTACCATCACCTGTCCGATCCCGATTTTCGCATCAAGGCGTGGAAGACGGATCACTGGTCGTCTCGATGGACCCTGGCGAGCATCCGCATGTTTCGGGCGGCCACCATTCCCAGATTGCCGTTCTATGATTCTCGAATCGCCGATTTCTTTCTTACCGTGCCCACCCGGCAACTCGCCGGCCGTCGTCTGCAAATCGAGTACTTAAAGCGCCAGGCGCCCGCCCTGGCCCGGGTGCCGTGGCAGGAAACCGGGGTGGACCTGTTCTCCCCTGCACCCGCCGGAGTCACAGCCTTGCTGCACCGACTTCTCAACAAGCTCGACCGGGTTCGCCGCGGGGATCCGGGATGGTCCCGCAACTGGGAGGTGCAGTTCGGCGGACCCCAGGGCCGCGCCGGTCTGGAACTCTGGCTGACCCGACCCGGACTGCGCCTTCACGATCTCTTCCCGCGCGCCGCCATCCAAGACCTTCTCAAGACCTTCGCCCCGGGCCGATCCGGTGGCGCCGAGGGGTACACGGTGTCGATGCTGCTTACGACGTCGGTGGCGCTTGAAACATTCTTAGCGAAACCTGAGACCTGAAGTCTGAAACCTGAAGCCTGAGACCGGAAGACGGAAGACGGCGGGTAGATTCTCGAACGCTTCCCAGCCCCGACCGAACCGTCCGACCGTCAGCCATCAGCGCAGCCACCGAATCCCTCAGCTCTTCGATCTTCACCATTAGCTATCAGGTCTCAGGTTTCAGGCCTCAGGTTTCCAATTTCTGCTTTCTGCTTTCTGCTTTCTGCTTTTCAATTTCTGCTTTTCAATTTCTGCTTTGCCCTTTCAGGTTTCCCTATGCCCCCCTCCGCATCAGCCGACACCCCCATCGTCATCATCGAACCCCGCAAGGGCTGGCGCCTGATTGACTGGCGGGAGGTCAAGGAGTACCGGGACCTCCTGTACTTCCTCGTCCTGCGGGACGTCACGGTTCTCTACAAGCAGACTGTGCTGGGCATCGCCTGGGCGGTGCTGACGCCGTTCTTCTCGATGGTGGTCTTCTCCATCATCTTCGGCCGCCTCATCGGGGTGCCCAGCGATGGTGTGCCGTACCCGATCTTCAGCTTCGCCGCCCTGCTGCCATGGACCTACTTTGCCAATTCGCTGACAGGTTCAACCGGCAGTCTGATCAGCGGCACAGGCCTGTTCACTAAGGTGTATTTTCCACGAGTGTTCATACCTCTCGTTCCTGTCCTTTCCAAGCTGGTCGATTTTGCGATCGCCTCGAGCCTGCTGGCCCTGCTCATGGTCTGGTACGGGATTGTGCCGTCGGCCAATGTGCTGTTGCTTCCCATACCCATTCTTCTGATGATCCTGACCTCGGCGGGCATCGGCATGGGCCTCTCCGCCCTGGCCATTCAATTCCGGGACGTTCGTCACGCCATGGGCTTTGCGGTCACCCTACTGCAGTACGCCGCCCCTGTCGTCTGGCCCGCTTCCAAGATCCCCGAGGAGTTCCGGCTCTGGTATGGTCTGTACCCCATGGCGGGCGTCATCGAAGGCTTCCGGGCCGCCATTCTAAACACCGGCCCCATGCCCTGGGATCTCATCGGCATGGGTGGCCTGTCGGCGACCTTGTGCTTCGTCGCGGGAGCGATGTATTTTCGAAGGACGGAGAGGGTGTTTGCTGACGTCGCTTAGAAAAGCAGAAAGTAGAAAGCAGAAAGCAGAAAAAGTTATGAGTGGACGGTTGCCGGAGGAGTTTCGGGGACGTACGAAGCGATTTGCGGCAGGGGCGATCCGTCTGTTCGTCGGCATGCCCAAAGGAAGGGAAGAACTGCGTGTGATCGGAAGGCAGTTGTTGCGTTCTGCGACGTCGGTCGCCGCGCACGTCAGGGAAGCATCCCGTGCCCGGTCTCATGAGGAGTTCGCGTCAAAACTCGGAGGCGCACTCCA
Source organism: Verrucomicrobiia bacterium (assembly GCA_019634625.1). NCBI lineage: Bacteria > Pseudomonadati > Verrucomicrobiota > Verrucomicrobiia > Verrucomicrobiia bacterium. The sequence goes on along the minus strand of JAHCBA010000004.1, from coordinate 53,866 downwards.
GGAAGCTGACGAAAGCCAGCTCTGGTTGGAACTCCTCCGTGAAGAGTGCGGAGTGGATCCTGACAGCACTGAGCCGCTGGAGAAGGAAGCCTCAGAGCTGATTGCAATCCTCACCACAATGATCAATAGAACCAAGGCAGGTCGATGAAGTGCCCCAAAGCCACTCCATCAAAGCCATCATGATCATCCAATTTCTGCTTTCTAGTTTCTGCTTTCTGCTTTTGTGAGTGGCCGGTTGCCGGAGGAGTTTCGGGGACGTACGAAGCGATTTGCGGCAGGGGCGATCCGGCTATTTGTGGGTCTTCCCAAGGGAAGGGAGGAACTGCGAGTGATCGGGAAGCAACTGCTGCGCTCGGGAACATCGGTGGCTGCACAGGTGCGCGAGGCCTCCCGCGCACGGTCCAATGAGGAATTCGCTTCGAAACTCGGAGGCGCACTCCAGGAAGCCGACGAAAGCCAGCTCTGGTTGGAACTCCTTCGTGAAGAGTGCGGAGTAGATCCTGACAGCACGCAGCCGCTGGAGAGAGAAGCCTCAGAGCTGATTGCAATCCTCACCACAATGATCAATAGAACCAAGGCAAGTCGATGAAGTGCCCTAAAGCCACTCCATCAATACCTTCATGATTGGCCAATTTCTGCTTTCTACTTTCTGCTTTCTGCTTTCTTCACTGGAATGAGCAATATCGCCATCCGCGTCGAGAATCTTAGCAAGGCCTACCGCATCGGGCAGGAGGAACAGCGTCATGAGACGCTGCTGGGGGCCATGGCCTCCTTCGTGAGGGCGCCGTTGCGCAACTTTCGGAATCTCCGCAAGTTGAGCCGCTTTGATGACCTCTCCCAAGATTCCAATCCGCCAACCCAACCGGGAGGTACCCAGGACCCAACCGCCAATACCCACCAACCCACCACCAACAACGACCCCTCAGACATCATTTGGGCCCTCAAGGACGTCTCGTTCGAGGTCAAGCACGGCGAGGTGCTGGGGATTATCGGACGCAACGGGGCGGGCAAGTCCACCCTGCTGAAGATCCTCTCCCGCATCACCGAACCCACCTCGGGCCGGGCCACGGTGTACGGCCGGGTGGGAAGCCTGCTGGAGGTTGGCACGGGATTCCACCCGGACCTGACGGGGCGTGAAAATGTCTATTTGAACGGAACGATTCTTGGCATGAAGAAACGGGAGGTGGATGCCAGGTTCGATGAAATCGTGGACTTCTCCGGCGTGGAGAAGTTCATCGATACGCCCGTGAAGCGGTACTCGAGCGGGATGCGGGTGAGACTGGCGTTCGCAGTGGCGGCCCACCTTGAACCAGAAGTTCTGATCGTCGATGAGGTGCTGGCGGTAGGGGATGCGGAATTCCAAACTAAGTGTTTGGGAAAAATGCAAGATATCGCGGTATTGGGACGGACTGTTTTGTTTGTAAGTCACAATCTTGGAGCGGTCCGAGCACTCTGCAACCGAGGCTTGTTGATCGGAAGCGGAACAATAATCTTCGACGGTGCCGTTGAAAGATGCCTAGACTGCTACTCAAACTCCGTGAATGACACCAATTTCAGCAAGCATCTAGAATCCACTAGACGAGAGCATTCAAAATTAAGAGCTACTAGCATCGAACTTCTGGCCGGCGAGTCAGGAGGCGACAAGATTATTCTTGCGGGTGCCCCATTGTCCATAAGAGTAGGCTATAGTAGTGAAAGGACGGTCTGCAACCTTGATGTTGCAATAACAATCTATGACGACAACAATATAGGAATCATAAGTCTTTCGACCTGCTATGTAGGAGCCACGGTACCCACGGCTATCGGGGAAGGTAGCCTCACATGTTCGATGCCGGTGCTACCACTGCTTCCTGGAAGGTACAGACTCGCACTGGCGCTACAGGAGAATGGAAGGGTTCTCGATCGAATAGAGATCGGGAGGCAACTTGAGGTCGCTGGTTCGGTGTTCTACAAATCAGGTAGAACTCCAAGCCGCAAAAACTGTTGCTGCATGGTAGAGCACCGTTGGGAATACAAACAAGGGCATGAGTGTTCACCATCACACAACTTAATAGCAGTCGAAGGCGGGACATCCGGTATCTGATGCACCAATTGTATACAGCGACCCACATGCAAAATTGGATAGCCAGGCTTTGGCAAATGATGCGGCAACCAATTCGCTTGTACTGGGCATCAGAGAAGATCCAGCGGCAGTTGGGCTACGAGAACTTCGGAGATCTACTATCTAAGCGCATAATTGAAAAGATTTCTGGAAGACGCGTTAGGTGGTCTAGGCCAAGCACTGCGTGCGAGACAAGGCCGGTGTTGCTCGGAATCGGGAGTATTATACGTCGTGCTCGGCCGAACTGTGTAGTCTGGGGTTCTGGGATCAAGACCTTCCATGATTCAATGGAAAGCCGAGGCGCGACCGTGCTGGCGGTACGTGGCTATATCACACAAGAATGGCTATTAAAGAATGGGGCAATTGATCGCTCTCAGGCAATTTCCTTTGGCGATCCAGCTCTGCTTGCGCCCATCTATTGGCCTGCTCCAGGAGTGCGTAAATGGGAGGTTGGGGTTGTGCCCCATTTCATGGAACTGGAAGCTATCAGGAAATCACAATTGCCTTCCCAATGGCGCTTGATCGAAGTTACGCAGGATCCGGTGAGTGTAATTGATGAAATTGCTTGCTGTTCACTAATTGTTAGCTCTAGTTTGCACGGATTAATTGTCGCCAATGCGTACAGAATTCCCTCTGTTTGGGTTAAGTGGTCGAATGCCATATGCCAAAATGGTGGAGAAGCAAAATACTTGGACTACATCGAGTCAATAGGGGCTGGGATAAGTGTACCCCTAGATCTGCAAAACAATGATTTGTCAGACGAAAGAGTGCAAAGGCGTCTTGTAGAAGACCAGGCTCTGCGGATAGTAGCTGGGACGAACTTAGTAGAGATGCAGAGAGGGCTGCTTGCGTCATTTCCTGGGAAAATCACCCGTATTAGTTCCGAAATGCTGCGTAGTTAGATATGCGACTGCTAAGAGCAAACGAATGCGCGCATTTGCAAATCTCTTGAGATACTGAAAGCCGGGCCGATTTTGCCCTAGTATGAAGTTGCGTGGAGATCTGAATGTGGTTGTTCCGGCCTATAACAGGGTTGATGCTTTGACTTGTGTTCTTGAGTGCCTGGAAAGGCAAACGGTGTTACCGAGCCGGACAATAGTGGTTGACGATGCATCTGAGCCTCCACTGAGAAATAGCATTTCACGGACCTATCCGGACCTCAACATCGAGTGGCTGCGACTTGATAAGAATCGTGGTCCAGGAACAGCTAGGGAAGCGGGGAGAAGTAGGGTCGACAAAGCCCATGTTCTCTACGTTGACTCCGATGATAAACTTCGGGAGGACGCGATTCAAAGGTTGCTGGGAGTGCTGATAGATCAACCCAATTTGGGTATGGTCTACTCCACGGCGGAGGAAGTCACGGATCTAGGATCTTTAGGTGTTCGGAGACGGAGTTCAGAGGGCTTTGATGCTATCCTACCAGCAGTGTTGTTTGGAAGGCCTTGGCCTACTTCCGGTTGCATGTGGCGTACGTCCTGTGATGTTCTGGGGGCTCCCTGGGAAGCGCTCTATGCCTGGGAGGACTATGTCCACGATGTTAGGGTTGGGTGCCATGATGTTGCCATTGCACACTTGCCGGAGCCGCTGTGTCGGGTTGGGGTTTCGGTGCCGGGCCGGGTCAGCCAGGGCAGTGGTAAGAAGCATCTACGCCGAAAGGCAGTGAGTATGCTGCAAGCATATGTTCTCATTTCGCGAGCGCTGCGGTGTAGCCGGTGGGTCGAGATTGATGTTGTGCAATGGCGGCTTCGGACGCTTGCTTGGTCTATGGGAGTCATTGGGCTCGATGCGGGATTGTTTGGGAGGACTCATCGAATGCTCCGGGAGGCTATCCATTGGCAGCTGGGGCAGAGGGGTAGGTGGCATCTGCGGTTGGTCATGGTGACAACGTTCCTTCGGCAGAAGGGTGCAGGGATGCGCCTGGCCAGGTATTTGCGCAGAAGGGAGGGTGCCATGCCTGAAGGGCTTAGGCAGCGCGCAACAATAACTTGATCAATTCAGACTCGGGGATGAATCGCGTAGTTCCAATCGCCGTGAAACGTGGACTTCGTGATCTTCACTCGTGCCAACTCCTCGTCAGTCACAGTGATGCCGGTCTCGTATTCAGTTGTGTCCAATGCAGCTCGAACCAGCAACCCCTCCTTCGTGGTTGTGTTAGCGATCAGGTTCACGATGACTTGGTATCCAGTCAATGGCCGGCCTCTCCAGTTCTTCGTGATGAAGCTGAAAAGGCGATGCTCGATCTTGTTCCACTTGCTGGTACCAGGTGGGAAGTGACACACATCAAGGCGAAGGCCGATTTCATCCGCCAGTTCCTGCAATGCCACCTTCCACAGGCGGTTGCGGCTGCTGTTGCTTCCACCACCGTCGGCGGTGATCATCAACTTGCTCGCGCCGGGGAATCTCCGAGATCCCATCTCCTGCCACCACCGGCGGATGCTCGCCGCGGCGAATCGGGCGGTATCGTGGTCAATCCCGACACTGACCCAACCCTCGTTGCTCGCGAGGTCATAGACTCCATACGGAATGGCCTTGCCGTGCTTGGGATCGGGGAAGTCATGCACGTTGACCGCTGTGGGCTCTCCCTTCACTTCCCATTCCCTTCCGGGATTCTTGAATTCGCCCACCAATTCCTTCTTTTTCGTGTCCACGGAGATCACAGGTTGCGATCCGCGCTGGAAATGAAGTACCTGCCGGCTGATGTGTTCGAACTGGGCATTCCGGTCCGGATGCGACGCGCCCTCCCGTGTCTTGCGATTGGCCTGGAGGCTGTAACCCGAAGCCTTCAGAAGGGCCGCCACCGTTCGCTCACTGACCACATGCTCCTCGCGCCGCAGCTCCGCTGCCAGCTTCGCTGTACTCTTGCAGGTCCACAGAAGCGGCGACTCCGGGTGTCCGCGAGTCATAGGGTCCACCAGCGCCGAAAGGGCGGCCAGCAAGTCGGGATCGGTCTCGACGAGCGGCTTACGACCGGCACCCTCTCGGCGGATCCGAACGGTGATCGCCTCATCGGGGTGAGTTCGGCGATGCTCCAGTTCACGGGTTCCCGCGATAATCGTGTTACGGGCCAGCCCCGTAGCCTTCGCCACGGTACTCACGCCTCCCCAGCCCAAGTCAGCCGCCTCCGAGGCCGCCCACTGGCGACGCATCCGCTCATCCATCATGCCCGACAGGGAGCGGTACTTGAGCCGAATCCGCTTCACAAGTTTGGGATCGGTCACCTCAAAGAGGTGAATGCCATTCGTCCTCGATTGCAAGGCTTAAATGCTCAAGTTATTGTTGCGCGCTCCCATAGTGAAAGCATGCAATGCTGGCCATGTGGAAGTTTCGGTTGTTATCGCAACCTGCAATCGCCCGATCTTGGTTTGGGAAGCGGTTGAATCTATCCGGAACCAGACTATACGGGACTGGGAACTACTGGTGGTGGATGATGCCTCAGACGATGGGGTGGTGGATGGGTTGAGGAGTCGACTTTCTGGGGACAAGCGCTGTCGTTTGGTCTGCAACAGGATTCGCGTAGGACCAGCTCAGGCGTTCAACCAGGGCATTCGAGAGGCGCTGGGCCGCCTTATTGCAATCATGGGGGATGACGACATTGCACTGCCAGCGCGTTAGGAAAACTATGGCACGTCAGGCGAGAGGCATGTGAAAGCCGGATTTCTTATCAGAATTGGGACTACTCCTAACGTGGTGCCCCTTGGTCCAGCATCTGCGCGGTACCGCTGGTCGGAGTGGGAGTCGAGGCCGGAATCCTTTGCTGGAATTTGGCAGGGATTCAGGGTGCAGCAGGGATTTGACTGGCATTTCGACCCCAGAACGGGACGGGGAGTGGTTGTGATGGGACGACCCGTTCTCGGGGATGGAACCTATCTGACAGCAGCAGACTTGCTATGCGGTTGGAATGAGGAGGTGACGCCAGATCCTGCGTACTGGCATGGAGTATTCAATGTCGCGTTGGTGGACACGAAGGAATGCACGCTTTTGCTGATGTGCGATGATTTCGGATCATTACCGCTCTATTACGGTGAAAAACCAGACGAGGTTCTGTGCTGCAATTCTCTTCGAATGGCAAGGGCTTGGGGCCTGGAAATCGACGATGTAGCCTTTGCAGAGCAGTACGCTCTTGGATACGTGGTGGGAGAACGGACATTAGTCAAGAATTTGGCGCGAATCGCGCCTGGTTCAATGGTTAGATTATCGCTGAGGGGTAGTAGGTCGCCAAGAGTGCACCGTTGGTCAAGCGCTTGGTCGAACTGCCTGGGGGGAAAGCTGGCGGATTTGGGTGACGAGGCCGCGGAGCGCTGGCGAATGAGTCTGGCGACCCTGGGGCGATTGGCAGGGAGGGTGGGTGTAATGTTGAGCGGCGGATTGGACTCCCGCCTTGTGCTTGGCGGATTCAGTGCACTAGGTGCAGATACTGTCGCATGCACCCACGGTGATCCCGATAGTGTGGAGGTGGATCTGGCGAAGGAGGTGGCGAGAGTCCTTCAAGTTCCGTGGACCCTGAATGCCGTGGATGGCCGATTCTCCATAGAGAACCTGCATCTGAGGGATGTCTTTTTAGAGACTGAACTGCTAGTCAATCCGGTATGGTGGGGGTCGGGTATGCTGCTTCAGGAGCGCAACTGCAGTGCGTTGACAACCGGTTGCCTGGGCGACGCGTTGATAGGCGGATCGTACTATGTTGACGCGTCTGCTGGTCGTCGCCTAACCAGAAATCTGATTGGGAGTCTTGGGTGGACACTTAAGGCTACCGACGCGGACCGTGCCAAACTGGACGGCCTGGCGGACGTGATCGTTGCGGAGGCGACAAAGCGAATGAGGCATCACGGAGCACTCTTACGGGATGAGCTGCGAGCCACGATGGCGATCAGTCTCGCAGGGTTAAAGGAACGGGTCCTTTCGGTTCTCGGTGGTTATGTTGGAGAGGGTGCTTCCAAGTTGGAGCAGGTGAAGGAGCGGTACTTGTGCGAGCATAGGGATAGAAAATTCATTTTCGGCCAGGAATTGCAGCTAATGGCGTTTGGAGTTCTGGTACTACCTTCAATGGATTCAACCTTTGCACCATGGCTGACAAACCTGGACCCCGCGTTGCGATATGACCACAGGCTGTACTATTTGCTTTTTCGGCGCCTCTATCCTGCACTGGCGAAGATTGCGGTACCAAATCTGTATGGGAGGGTAGATCGTGCACAGTTTGTGATGGAGGTCAGCCGGGTGGTTGGCAGGGCCATTGATAGGTGGGGAAGGCGCAAAGCCCGGCCGAGGTCGTGGGTCAATTTCAATGAATGGCTGAGAGCCTCTGGGGGTCTTGGAGCCTATGAGAGAATTTTCCTCGGCCTACCCGAGATTTTTGAACAAAGGGCGGTCCGTGCGCGGTTTGAAAGTATCCGTTCCGGAGAGAGATCGCTTTATGACGGAAACGAGAGTTTGGGGTTTATTGCTGCGGCCTGGCATCGGGTGGGTGAGGCAAGGGTGGACGTGTGACCTGGTGGCACCTGGAGAATTCGGTGTCCGGAGGCAGTGGTGGTCCAGCGCAGCGGCGGGTCGGAAGGAGGAACGTGCATAGAGAAGAAGGGCTAGATATCCGGCTCGCCATGCGACTCAGAAATCCGTTACCTCGTCATGTCGCCACAAGGGTCCTTACTGGCCTTGGAGCCTTTCAAAATCAGTCCTTGCGGGGACAAACTCTAGATTGGTTGAGGGTTGGAAAATGAATTTTCTTTGGTACGGAATTTGTCGTTTCCTACAATTTGTATTTCCTCCAACTGTCGCCCGACGTGTAGCTGGGTCTCCTGTCCTCAGGAAGCCACGGGATCTTCTGATCCGCCCACACGGGGATCCATGGATAGTCCAGGGAAAAGTCGTATGGGAGGCTCTACACTTCCTGTTCGCCGCTCCTCCACGGGTGCTGCATCGTGCCCAGAAGCGGGGTATTGAGAACAGGTTGTGTAGGCTCGCGCGCGCCGTTCTGAAGGAAGGTGACACGGCCGTTGAGGTCGGAGGAAACTATGGGTTTGTGGCCGTCATGCTAGGTTAGGCATTAGGTCCAACAGGGCGAGTGGTTGTTTTCGAAAGGGATCCGAGGGTTGCGACCGTACTCCGTTCCAATGTGGAGACAAATCGACTCCAGGAGAGGATCGAGGTGATTGCCTGTGGTGCAGGCGCAGCTGACGAGGAGAAGATGCTCACTGTGGATGCGGCTATTGGTAAGCAGAATGTGCAACTGCTGATGATTGATACAGATGGTCACGACTTAAGCGTATTACGGGGTGCCGGTTGCGTCCTTCGGCGCAGTCACCCGGTGGCGATCGTTGAAGTGAACGATGCATGTCAGGCGATTTTCGAGTATTTGGAGAGTGTTGGGTATAGTTACTTTATCGACATGTCGAATGAACGAGTCGTACCAAATGACTGGCCTGTTAATGTTATTTCTTCTACGAAAGAAGTACATATTCTAGGGATTTGATTTGCTGGGATATCAGGAATGCGGGGTGGGTGTAAGGTAGTCTAAAAGGAGGAGGAGGGGAATGTGTGGATTCGCAGGTTGGTTTGCAGGGCTTTGGTCCGGTTGGGAAGCCGAGGAGGTGGGCTGTCGCCTGGAGCGGAGGGGACCGGATGACGCAGGGGAATGGGTGTGCCCGGAAGGGATGTGCCATCTGGTGTTTCGGAGGCTGGCGATCGTGGATCTGAGCGAGGCCGGGCATCAGCCCATGGTGTCGCATGACGAGGGTTCGGTGCTGGTTTTCAACGGGGAGGTGTACAATTTCCGGGAATTGAGGGTTGAACTGGAGCGGGAGGGGCGGGTGTTTCGGTCAGGGACGGATACGGAGGTGGTGTTGGAGGGTTTGCAGACCTGGGGTAGGGGGTTTCTGGGGCGCTTGAATGGGATGTTCGGTCTGGCCTGGTACGACCGGCGGGCGCGCACGGTGCTGCTGGCGCGCGATCACGCGGGGATCAAGCCCTTGTACTGGCGCCGGGATCCAGCCGGCGGAGGGGTGGCATTTTCGTCGCAGTTGAACTGCCTGGTGACGGTACCCTGGGGCGGCGGAGCCGAGGTGGACGCGGAGGTGTTGGAGGTCTATCTCCGCTGGCACCATGTGCCGCCGGCACTGGGCCTGTTGAGGAATACCGGACAGGTGGCGCCGGGGGGGTGGATTGAGGTCGGACCGGGTGGCGCGTGGAGGGAGGGACGATGGTGGTCGCTTCCGGATGAGGCGCCGGAGTCCGATCTGCATGGGGAGGAGGCCTTGGAGGGGCTGGGAGCGGTGCTGGACAGGGCGGTGAGGCGGCAGCGAATCGCAGACGTTCCATTGGGCGTGTATTTGTCCGGGGGGGTGGATTCCCCGCTGGTGACCGCTGTGGCGCGGAGGCAGACCGATGGAGGGTTGCGGGCGTTCACAATCGGCAATCCGGGATGGGGTCAGGACGAAGGAGCCATGGCGGCCGCCTACGCGGCCCGGCTGGATGTCACGCATCGGTTGACGGAGATTCGGGGAGAGGACGCGTTGGCGGTGTTGGGGGAGGTTCGCGAAGCCAGCTATGAGCCGCTGGGTGACTTTTCCATTGTTCCGACCCTTCTGGTGAGCCGGTTGGCAAGGACGGAGGTGACGGTGGTCTTGAGCGGGGATGGCGGGGACGAGCTGTTTTTCGGGTATGAACGTCCCTGGTCGCTTCTGCGCCATGCCGGCGACTGGCGATGGCCGGGGTGGGTACGGCGGTGCCTGTATGGGGCGGGCAAGATCGGCCTGCTGGGGCGGCGCAGCGGGTCCCTGCTGGCCCCGTCTCCAGGGGCGTACTACTCCGGGGTCAACAGCCGCCTATCGGAGGCGTGGCTGCGCCGGCTGGCTCCTGACCTGAGGGGGGGGCTGAAGGGGTTTGATCTGTATGCGGAGCCGGCCACGAGAGGGATCCGGGACCTGGCTCATTTTTCACGTCGCGCCGAGTATTACGGGCAGATGCAGCGGTGCCTCAAGAAGGTGGACATGGCATCGATGCATAACAGTCTCGAAGTGCGGGTGCCGCTGCTGGATCGGGAGGTCGTTGAACTGAGTTTGCGACTGGATCCCATGGAATGCCTTAGGGGAGGGGAGCGGAAGGCGCCCCTGAGAGACCTGCTGGCGCGGGAGGTGGGTGAGGAACTGATCTCACGAAGGAAGATGGGCTTCAGTGTTCCCCTGGCGGGATGGCTTCGTGGACCGTGGAAGGGGGTGGTGGAGGATACGCTGTTCGGCGGAAAGCTGATGCCTTCGGGGATGTTCGACGTTCGGGAGTTGAGGACACTGTGGAACGAGCACCTGGAGGGTCGGGCGGATCACAAGTGGACCTTGTGGACCCTGTTGTCGCTGCAGTGGTGGGCACAGCGATGGCTTGGCGCTCCTTCGCGTTGATTTCTCCGAGGTAATTCCCTTTGCAATGCCTTCCGTGGATCCGATCCGGGTACTTTTCACCATTCCGAACTTCATTACCGCGGGCTCGGGTCGTGCGATGCTGAACATTGTCGAGCGACTGGACCGAAGGCGGTTGGCGCCGGGAGTGTGTGTAAGTCGGAAAGGCGGAGAACTCGATCGGGTGGTCGAGGAGTTGGGGTTGCCGTTCATCGAGGCGGAGTTCACGGTTCCGGCGAGGCCCTATCTGAGTCTGGCGTGGCGGGCGTGGCGGGCAGCGCGGCGGCTCCGCCGCGGTGGCTTCCAGATCTGGCACAGTTTCCATTACAGTTCCGACTACACGGAGGCCATCATCGCCCGAATGGCTGGGGCGCGAGCATGGGTTTTCACCAAGAAGAACATGAGCTGGGGCGAGCGGGCATGGAGGTTGAGGACGCAGTTTGCCACCCGGATCGCAGCGCAGAACACCGACATGCTTCGGGAGTTCTTCGGACGTCCGGCATGGGCCCGCAAGACGCGCCTAGTCCCCCGCGGGGTGGTCACGGAGCGATTCCACCCCGAGGCCGTCCCGGAACTCAATTTGCGTTGTAGGCTTGGCATTCCAGTTGACGACGTCGTGGTGGCCTGCGTGGCCCAACTTTTGCCCGTAAAAGGACATGCGACGCTGCTGGAGGCGGTGGCGACGTCGGCGGATCTCCACGTGCTTCTGGCGGGCGCTCCACTCGATGCTGAATACGCGAGGGAACTGGACGCGTTGACGCGGAGGCTGCGGCTGGAACGTCGAGTGCACTTTCTGGGGCAGGTTTCGAATGTTCCGGCATTGCTCTCGGAAGTGGATGTATTCGTCCTGCCCACCTGGGCCAGGTGGAGGATGGAAGGATGTCCGGTGGCCCTGTTGGAGGCCATGGCCTGCGGGAAGGCTTGTGTGGCGACAGACATTCCCGGATCTCGAGACCTCGTGGAGACTGGCGTGTCGGGGTTGCTGGTGCCGCCGGAAGACGTTGAGGCGATGAAGGGCGCGCTGGCAGCCCTGGTGGCCGACGCGGGACTTCGCCAGCAATTGGGGATGGAGGCGCGGCGCCGCGTTCTCGAGAGGTTCACCATCGAAGCGGAGGTTGCGGCCCACGAGGCACTCTACGGAGAGATCGTGACTTGGAGTCGGGGCCGGGAGGGCATGGGTCGGGAATGAGCCTGCAAAGCGACGAGAGTGTGGCGGGTTCCGCCGAGGGGACCGGGGACCGTGGCCCACGCGTGTCCATCCTGATCCCGTGCAGGAACGAGGCGGATAGCATCGTGGCCTGCCTGGAGTCGGTAAGGAGACAGGAGGCCCCGGACGGTGGCTTGGAAGTGATCCTGGCGGATGGGGAGTCGGAGGATGGGACCTTGGAGGTCGTGGAACGGTACTTGCAGCAGCGGAAGCCGGGGGAAGCGGGTGCGGCGTCGGAGATCAGGCTGGTGCGGAATCCGGGGCGCATCGTCTCGACAGGCCTGAACCAGGCGATCCGCGAGGCGCGGGGAAGGATCCTGGTTAGGATGGATTCGCACACGGAGTATGCCCCGGATTACGTGCGGCGATGTGTTGAAGTCCTGGAGAAGACAGGCGCGGACAACGTGGGCGGGCCGGCCCGCACCCGGGCGGAGGGGTACTGGCCGCGTGCGATCGCCGCCGCCTATCATTCCCGTTTCGCTGTGGGTGGTGCCCGATTTCATGATGTGGACTATGAGGGGCCGGTGGACACCGTGACCTATGGGTGCTGGCGCCGGGAGGCATTTGAGAAGTTCGGATACTTCGACGAGGAGCTGGTCCGGAACCAGGACGATGAGCATAACCTTCGGATTGTCCGGGGGGGCGGGAGGATCTGGCAGGATCCGAGGATCCGCAGTTGGTATCGTCCGAGGGGCTCCTTGAAGGCCTTGTTCCGGCAGTACGCGCAGTACGGCTACTGGAAAGTCCGGGTGATCCAGAAGCATCGGCTGCCGGCGTCGTGGAGGCATGTTGTTCCCGCAGGATTCCTTCTGACACTGGCAGGACTGGCGCTTGGGGGGACCTTTTTGCCGTGGCTTTGGTGGGTGTTGGGGAGTGTGGTCGCCCTTTACGGAGGCGGCTGTTTGGTCGCCTCATGGACGACTGCAAGGCGGTGGGGATGGGATCTTTTGCCGGCGCTTCCCGTGGTCTTTGCCACCTACCATGTGGCCTATGGTTGGGGATTCCTGGGAGGGTTGGTGGACTTCGTCCTGCTGCGCCGTCGGGCGAGGGCGGGATATGAGCGTTTGACCCGGTGAAGCTGCCCGGAATGGTCCTCCCCGACACGCCTCAACCCGCCCTGCTCCGGGATATCATCGAGTGGGACGTTGGAAATTGGGCGCGGTGCCTTCCGTACTGGCGGGAGTGGATTCCATCGAACGGGGTGGAGCCCTTGAGGGTCCTGGCTGTCGGTGAGCGAAATGGTGGGATGAGCTTGTGGTTCGCCAGGATGGGTTGTCGGGTGGTTTGCACCGATGTGGACGGTCCTACTCCCTTGGCGAAGGAGATTCATCAGCGCCATGGTGTCACGGATCGAATCGAGTATGCCGCCGCCAGCCTCATGGGGCTTCCCTATGAGGCCGATTCGTTTGACATTGTTGCGTGCAAGTCGGTGATAGGCGGGGTAAAGGGGATTCGAAAGGTCCGGTCCAGTCGGACCTTGGAGAACCATGGGCTCGCGGTGGAGGAGGCCCGGAGGGTCTTGCGTCCCGGTGGACTATTCCTGGGAGCTGAGAACTTGCGGGGGAATGTGCTCCATCAGTGGGTGCGACTGCGCAGGCACCGAGGAAATCTGGGTTGGAGGCACATGAGCCCGGTGGAGCTGGACTGGCTTCTGCGTGAGTTTTCGGAACGTGAAGTCAAGCCGTTCGGCTTCATCGGGGCGGGAAACGGGGAGGGAAGGTGGAATCGGTGGCGAGGAAAGATGGAGGAGTGGCTATCGCGTTGCCTGCCGCGGGACTGGCTCTACATCGGGTTCTTTCGGGCACGGAAGTAGGCGGGTGTTGTTCCATTGAATCCGTGGGAATCTGACATGATGCGCAAGGTACCCTTTTACCGGCCGTGTGTGGGCGAGGAGGAAATCGCGGAGGTGGTGGCGACGCTTCGGGGCGGGTGGTTGACGACCGGTCCGCGGACCAAACAGTTCGAAGGGGAGTTCGCGGCGTACCTGGGCCAGCGTCACGCGGTCGCGGTGAATTCCTGTACGGCGGCCTTGCACCTGGCCCTTGAGGCCATCGGAGTGCAGGCCGGGGACGGCGTGGTGGTGCCGACGATGACCTTTGCGGCGACGGCCGAGGTGGTCCGGTATTTCCAGGCGCACCCGATCCTGGTCGATTGCCGCGAGGAGGATTTCAATCTGGACGTGGCGGACGCGGAGCGACGGATTGTGGCCGAACAGGGTAAGGGGCGTCGGGTGTTGGCCATCATTCCCGTGCACTACGGGGGGCAGATCGGGGATGTGGCGGGGGTGCAGGATCTGGCGAGGCGGCATGGGTTGAGGATTGTCGAGGATGCGGCGCATTGTTGTCCGGCGCATTTTTGGGAAAGCAGAAAGCAGAAAGCAGAAAGCAGAAACCTGAAACCTGGAGCCGGAGACCTGAAACCTGAAAAGGGAGAGGTGCAGGAGGAGGGCGTTTGGCGGTCGGTGGGGTGGGGGGCGGATATCAGTTGCTATTCGTTCTATGCGAATAAGACGATTACGACCGGGGAGGGGGGGATGGCCTGTACCGGGAATGATGCGTACGCGGAGCGGATGCGGATCATGTCGTTGCACGGGATTTCGAAGGATGCATGGAAGCGGTACACGGGAGAGGGATCGTGGTACTACGAGATTCTGGCGCCGGGGTTTAAGTACAACATGACCGATATCGCGGCGGCGATCGGGATTCATCAGGTGCGGAAGGCGGATCGACTGCACCGCCGTCGGACGGACCTTGCGGCGGCCTATCAGCAGCGCCTGGGAGGCATCGAGGAGATTATTCTGCCAAAGCAGTTGCCTGGACGAATTCATTCCTGGCATCTGTACCCAATCCGGCTGCGGTTGGACCGGTTGTCGATCGATCGTGGGGAGTTTATCCGCAGACTTTCGGAGCGGGGAATCGGATCGTCGGTGCATTGGTTGCCGCTGCACATGCATCCGTATTATCGGGAGATGTATGGGTACAAACCCGAGGACTTTCCGGTGGCGGCGCGGTTGTATCCGGAACTGGTGACGTTGCCGCTTTTTCCCGATATGGAGGAAGGGGATGTGGATGCAGTTTGCCAGGCGGTGGTGGAGGGGATCATGAGAGGGTAGGGGAATGGGACGATGGGACTTTGGGACTTTGGGACTTTGGGACTTTGGGACCATTGGACTTTGGGACGATTGGACCGCATGTTCGATGAATTTCTCTCTCACGGAGGCACCGAGGCACGGAGGATCCTGATTGGGATGGTCCCCATGGTGTTCTCTTCCATCTCCGTGTCTTTGTGCCTCCGTGAGAGGCATCCACTCGATTTCGCAAGGGAACAAATCAGTCTCCCGACCCGGATCGCCGTCTTTCTGGTTCGTCCGTAACAGATACCGGCCTTCCTGGCGCCTGACCTGGCAGAGCCTATTCTTCGCGCACCTCCTGCCACCGCAGATCGGTCTGGCGCTTCTCCAACCGACTCAACCGCCCTTTGGGCGTGCCGACCAGATACTGAACCGGCGGATCGTGCCGGCGCATCTTCTCCAACACCTCCTCGGTCGGAATACCCCGGTCCATCACCCAGTTCCGCTGGGCCTACCCGTCTTGGGCTTCGATATTCTCCAGGAACCCCTCCAAGGTCGTCTTGTCGGCCGTGTTGCCAGCCCATCACCTCGTAGGCCAGTGGAAAGCCCTGACGGAGTGACGATCAGGCCAGGACCACCTGAACGCAATCCGCCCGTGGTCCCATGGTCCCAAAGTCCCATGGTCCCAAAGTCCCATGGTCCCATGGTCCCATGGTCTCAAAGTCCCAAAGTCCCAAAGTCCCAAAGTCCCATAGTCCCATAGTCCCATAGTCCCATAGTCCCATGGCCCCAAAGTCCCATGGTCCCAACCTCAAGCGGCTCACCGATGTCGTTACGTCGGCCCTTGGTTTGCTGGTGTTGTCGCCACTGGGTCTGCTGATCGCGCTTTCGGTCAAACTGGGCGATGGCGGCCCTGTATTCTTCGGGCAGGAACGGATGGGTCGGGGCGGGCGTCCGTTCAGGATCTGGAAGTTCCGAACGATGGTTCCCAACGCGGACCGGGTGGGGATTGCGGTGACCCAGGGACGGGATCCGCGGATCACGAGGGTGGGGCGTTGGTTGAGGCGGTGGAAGCTGGATGAGCTGCCCCAGTTGTGGAACGTGCTGGTCGGAGAGATGAGCCTGGTGGGGCCGCGTCCGGAGGTGCCCAGGTACGTGGCACTCTATGATGAAGGGCAGCGGGAGGTGTTGAGGCTGAGACCGGGGATCACAGACGTGGCATCGCTGGCGTTCCGGCATGAGGAGGAGTTGCTGGCCGGCGCGGACGATGTGGAGGGCTTTTATGTGCGAGAGTGTCTGCCTCGGAAGATCGCGTTGAACCTGGAGTATCAGGCGATGGCGACGTGGTGGACGGATGCCGGGGTGGTGTTGAGGACCTTGGGACTTTGGGACTTTGGGACTTTGGGACTTTGGGATGGGGATCGGGATGGGGAGGCGAAGAGTGAGGCCCTTGGGGTTGCGGATGGGGCGACCTTAGGAGTGCGGGCAGGCATGCGGGTTGCGGTGGTGGGCGGGGGGAATGCAGCCGTGCGGATGGTTGCAGCGCTGCAAGGATGCCCAGGGGTTGAGGTGGTGGGGGTGTTCGATGAGGATCCACGGCGATGGCACAGGGTGGTTCGTGGGGTGCGGGTGGTTGGGATGCCTGAATGCCTGCTGAACGCCGGTTGGCGGGAGCGGGTGGATGTGGTCCTGGCGAGTGGACCGATGGAGGAAGGCTTGTGTCAGGGACTGCAAAGGTTGGGCATCCAGGTTCGGGAATGGCGAGCGGGCGCTAATGAGCGGCGGGACTGCCGAACGAGCGGGATGCAAAATGGATAAGGAATCGCTTCAGCGCAGAATTCGCCGGGCCCGGGCCATCACCCGCTGGTTGCCGCTGATCCTGGCCCAAAGGGCGAGGGAGCTACTGTTGCCCTACCGGGAGGTGGCGAAGCATACGGATCTGGTGGAATCGGAGAGCCTGCATGGTACGCGATTGCTGGCGCCGCTGAATGATCGGCACCAGTACAGGATGCTGTTCCATGGGTGCTATGATTGGCGCAATGCCTGTGTGGCACGGGTCCTGTGTCGGACCGGAGAATGGGTTATTGAGATCGGGGCGAATGTCGGGACGGAGACCCTGGATCTTTGCGGTGTGGTGGGGCCATCGGGAAGGGTCGTCGCTTATGAGCCGAATCCCGGAAACGCCGAGCTATTGGAAATGACCCTGCGAAACAACGCGCTTCAGAATGTCACACTCCACCGATGCGCCTTGGGGACCGCGTCGGGGCGGATGAACTTTCAACTTCCGGAAAATAAGGCAGAGTCAGGCCTCGGCCATCTGCTCCTACCGGAGTCAAGTAGTCCCGGCAGTCGCCTCGGCAAGTCCATCGAGGTGGAGTGTCGAAGCCTTGACCAGGAGAAATTGCCGGCCGCTGCTGCAGTATTCATTGATGTGGAAGGCTGGGAATGCGCGGTGCTGGAGGGTGGAGAGAGATATCTACAAAAGAACAAGCCACCCCTGGTGCTGGAAGCGTCTGAAACGCTGCAACAGAGGGCGGGGCGGACGGTATCGGAATTGGCCGGGATGGTTCGTGATCTGGGATACCGGATCTGGACGCTCGGAAGGTGGGGTGTTCGGCCGCGATGCGAGAGGAACAGCCCTGGTGCTCATGGCAACTGGCTTTGTTTGGAGGCATCGCAGGGTGCGCAGGCGGTGGCCGTGGGGCATAGCATCCTTCGTGCGTACATCCTGCCGCCCATACCCGGACTTCATCCACTAAGACAGTCAGGGTGAATGGAGGAATTGAAGTCGGTGTCGAGATGATTTCAGCGCTGACTCTGCGAGATTGGGAGCATTCGATATGCGTACATTGTACGAAAACCTCATGCTTGGGGCGAGCCCTTGCATGTCCGCGCACCTGGGGCGGGTGCAACGTGACCTTGAGTTTCTAAGTGGCAGCATAGGAGGGCGGCCCAGGCTGCTCGATGTCGGAGGCCGTAAGTCGCCGTACACGGTCGGATTGCGGGCTGATATCACCATTGTTGAACTGCCCCGTGTCTCGGCGGTTCAGGAGCGGTTGCACCTGGGATGGACGGAGTCGGTGATGGCCGAGATACGGCGGCGGCGATCCAACATAACGGGACTTATACTGGAGGACATGACACAATCCACGCTTCCGGACGGCGCGTTCGACGGAGTGATCAGCGTAGAGGTTATTGAGCATGTGCCGGACGACGTTGCATTTGTTGGCCAGATTGCCCGTGTCTGCAGGTCCGGCGGCTTTGCCTATTTTACAACTCCCAACGGCGACTACATCAAAAACGAACCGCCTCACTACAATCCGGACCACATTCGTCACTATACCAGGGACAACCTCGAGAGGCTGCTCTCGAAGGACTTTTCCACGGTCAGCGTCAAGTATGGCGTTCGGACCGGTAAGCACAGAGTTCGAGGTATTCGAGGGATGTCGGTGAAAAGACCCGTTCGAACGATGGTGGCAATGATTAGCAATTTGATCAACAGATGGGAGTCACAAGGCCTGGACGACTCAGGGCAGCGAACGGCTCACTTGTTCGCCATTTGTCGGAAGTAGGGCCCCGTTGTGGTGCCAAGGCTCATTGCGATTGGGCATCTTTCAACCAACGGAAGGAAGCCGCATGAGGCGCAGTTGGATCGGACGGTTGCGACGCCCACCAATGTGGACGGAAGGTATGCCGATGGCCCCGGTCGAGGCGATGGCGTCGGCGAGGGTTGTGGTGGGAACCAATACTTCAGGGATCAATTTCATTCTGGCCGATTTTCCGGATTGCTTGGTTCCTCCAGGTGATTCTAAAGCCCTGGCGAGCAAATTGATTGAGGTGAAGGCATTGGGCCCCGAGGCGCGGGCGGTTCTGGGGAGGAGGATGAGGGCCAAGGTCGTTGAGGAATATTCGATGCCGCACTTCATCGGGCGCTACGAGGAACTCTATGAGGCGATGGTTGGAGGGAAGGTGGGGCGGGAAGCTTAGGGACTTTGGGACTTTGGGACTTTGGGACTTTGGGACTTTGGGACTTTGGGACTTTGGGACTTTGGGACTTTGGGACTTTGGGACTTTGGGACTTTGGGACTTTGGGACTTTGGGACTAGCGTGGCAGGGGGGGGGAAGTCAATGAGGAAGTGTCTGAATAGGGTGGTGTGGCAGAATGGAAGGGCGGGACCAACGTCACGACCCTGCAGGGGGCGTAGATCGTTTCCCCGGAACGATCGGACGTTCGTGCGGGTCTGCGACCCCTGACGGGGTCGGGATGGGTTGATCGAACGGGTTCCGGAGGTCTCGCAAGGCTCGACCTCCGGCTACCCTCTGGCATCCCTGCGGGATGCTCCACCCGGAATGTCGCTGGAGTGCGAAGTGTTCTGGACATTTCGAGAACACTTCGGCTTCGTCGCGGGGCCGAACACCTCCGTCCGCTCCGCCGCCCGAAAAGCCCGCGAACGGTTACGTTGAGTTCCACGAGGCCGCAATGGTGTGGAGTGTTGGGTCGAGGAGTCGCGAAGCTCGTCCCTCGGAGGCGTTGCCTCCTCGGTACGCACAACGCGGGGATGCAGCGGAAGCGTTCCCGGGAACGGATTGCCGATGGACGTTGGGGGAGGTGTGATACAGGATCGTATCACGATGAAGACGGCCACGGTCAGGGATTTGAGGAATGGGTTCGCGCGGATTTCCAAGTGGATCGAGGAGGGGGAGCCGGTGGAGATCACCAAGGGCGGCAAGCGCTTTGCGCGACTGGTTCCTGCCGAGCCGCATCGGCCAGGCCGGTTCAGGATGCCGGACATCGAGGCGCGGCTGAATCGGACGTTCGGCGAGACGTGTTACGACGCGGAGGAGGTGGCGGGCGGGATTGCGGCCAGCAGGGGGGACCTTTCTTGACTTTGGGACTTTGGGACTTTGGGACTTTGGGACTTTGGGACGATGGAAGGTTGGGGTGGGGAGGGGTAAGTGGTAGGGATTGCGGAGTGGGGTGGGGCGTTCCGGGATGGGAATCCTCGGTGGCGGATTCGACTCGCGGTTAATGTCTGGAGACCCTGCGGGATTCTCCGAAATTGGGCGGTTGTGGCGTGATGGCGCCGAGATTGCCCGCTCTGAGGCAGTAAGGATGATTGGGCCCGCTCCGAGGTTCTCCACCGGTAGGCCTATTGATTGGATTGGAAGGGCGCCGGTATGTCCAGGTCACCATGGGGTCTTCGGTTCCTCACGGGGCCTCCATACTTTTAACCTACCGACTCCCAAGGGTCCCAAGGTCCCAAAGTCCCAAAGTCCCAAGGTCCCAAAGTCCCAAGGTCCCAAGGTCCCATAGTCCCATAGTCCCAATTTCAGAGTGATGAGAATGAATTTGTTCAAGTATTCGCCGCGGGTGCGGGTGTGGATGCTGGGGTTGATGTATGGGGTGGAGTTGTGCGCGACGTTGTGGCTGGCGTATGAGTTGCGGTTCGATTTCGCGGTGGATGCGGAGGCGCAGCATCAGCGGTTGATCGTGCTGCTGTGGTTCGTGCCGCTGCAACTGGCGTTCCTGGGGCTGTTCCAGCAGTTGAATCCGTTGCTGGGCTATTTCAGCACGCCGGACCTGGCGCGGATGTTCCATGCGTTGCTGCTGTCGGCGGTGGTGGCGGGGGTGGTGTGGCTTTTTGCGGGGACGACGCTGGCGCCTCCGCGCGGGGTGATCATGGGGAATTTCATTTTTGCGCTGGTGGCCTTGGCAGGGGTGCGGCTGGCGTTGCGGGCGCTTTGGGAGTCGCGTCCGCACGGGGATGCGGGGCGGAGTCGGCAGGTGAAGCGGGTGGCGATCATCGGGGCGGGGGACACGGGGGCGATGCTGGCGCAGGACCTGATGCTGAAGCCGGCGCACGGGATGGTTCCGGTGGCGTTCTTCGAGGATAACCAGGCGTTGTGGCGGTCGCGGTTGCACGGGATCCCGGTGGTGGGGTCGCCGGAGGGGATTGCGCGGGCGCGTGAGGAAATCCAGTTCGATGAGGCGATCATTGCGATGCCGTCGGCGCCGGCGCATCGGGTGGGGGAGATCGTCCGGTTGCTGCGGGATGCGGGGTTGGGATGCCGGACGGTGCCGTCGATTCATCAACTGGCGATCGGGCAGGTGAAGGTGAGTCAGTTGAGGAACGTGGAGATCCAGGATTTGCTGGGCCGGGATCACGTGACGTTGGCGACGGAGGGGATTCGCGGGATTCTCGAGGGGCAGGTGGTGATGGTGACGGGGGCGGGAGGAAGCATCGGGAGCGAGTTGTGCCGGCAGATTGCGGGGTATGGTCCGGGGAAGGTGCTGCTGGTGGAGCGGTCGGAGCCGAGTCTGTTCGCGATCGAGCAGGAGCTGATCGGGATGGGGCACGGGGGACGGATCGTGCCGGTGATTGCGGATGTGATGGATGAGGAGCGGATGGAGCAGGTGTTCCAGGCGTGCCGTCCGCGGGTGGTGTTTCATGCGGCGGCGCACAAGCATGTGCCGATGATGGAGGCGCATCCGGGGGAGGCGCTGAAGAATAATGTCCTGGGGACGGCGCGGCTGGCGGAGTTGTGTCTGCGTCATGAGGTGGACCGGTTCACGCTGATTTCGACGGACAAGGCGATCAATCCGACGAGTGTGATGGGGGCGACGAAGCGGCTGGCGGAGATGTATGTCCAGGCGCTGGCGTCGGCGCATCCGGGGCGGACGAAGTTCATGGCGGTGCGGTTCGGCAATGTGCTGGGGTCGTCAGGGAGCGTGATTCCGTTGTTTCAGAAGCAGATTTCGGAGGGGGGGCCGGTGAAGGTGACGCATCCGGACATGACGCGGTATTTCATGACGATTCCGGAGGCGGTGATGCTGGTGTTGCAGAGTGCGATGCAGGGGGAGGGCGGGGAGATCTTCGTCCTGGATATGGGGAAGCCGGTGCGGATCATGGATCTGGCGCGTCAGATGATCGAGTTGAGCGGGTTGAAGCCGGAGGAGGATATCCGGATCGAGATCACGGGAAAGCGGCCGGGGGAGAAGTTGTTCGAGGAGATCACGCACCAGGGGGAGGATTTTGTGGCGACACCGCACCGGAAGATTTTCCGGTTCGTGTCGAAGGCGGAGGATGTGGGGGAGATGCGGCGGGTGTTCGTCGCAATGTCCGGGGAGTTGCACGGGATGACGGGGGAGCAGGTTCGTACCTGGCTGCGGAAGACGGTGCCGGGGTATAGAGGGGGGAGCTTGAAAGCTGAGGCCGGAAACCGGAAACCTGAGGCCTGAAGCTTGAAACCTGAAACCTGAGACCTGAGGCCTGAGGCCTGAGACCTGAGACCTGAGACCTGAGGCCTGAGGCCTGAGGCCTGAAACCTGAGGCCGGAGACCTGAGGCCTGAGACCTGAGACCTGAAGCCTGAGACCTGAGACCTGAGACCTGAGGCCTGGGGCCTGAGGCCGGAAGCTGGAGGGGGAGAGATGGAACTTGAGGATAGTTATGAGGGGAAGAAGAGCGATCTGCGGGCTCGGACGAAAGGGTTCGCAGGGGGGGTGATCCGGTTCTTCAGGGAGCTGCCGCGGGAGCGGGTGGAGGTGGCGGTGATCGGGAAGCAGTTGCTCCGGTCTGGGACTTCTGTGGCGGCGAATTATCGGGAGGCGTCGCGGGCACGATCAAATGCCGAGTTCCAATGGATTCAGTAAAGGGCGGATCTCACGCAGAGACGCCAAGACGCGAAGGGAGACCGGCATAGTTTGCAGCGCCCATCATGTGGCGGTTAGGACTCGCGGAGCTCGTGCCTCGGGCAGAGAGGGGACGAGGGGACGAGGGGGATGGAGGATTTTGGGAGGACGGATGGAGGATTTGGGGCGGACTCGCGGAGCTCGTCCCTCCGGAAATTGAATTCGGGTCTCAGGTTTCAGGCTTCAGGTTTCAGGTCTCAGGCTCCAGGTTTCCCATTGATGACTTTGCTTCAGCAGCGGGATCTGGCTCTGGGAAGGCGCCGCGAAGAGTTGCGTCTGGCGGTGTTGGAGCGGTTGCGCGAGGTGTTGCCGCGGTGGTTGGGGTGGGACGAGGTCTGGGTGTTCGGGTCGGTGGTTCGTCCGGGGCAGTTTCGGGAGGGCTCGGATGTGGATATTGCGTTGGAACGGGAGCCGGAGGGGGTGACGATCTACCGTCTGCAGGCGGAATTGAGCGAGGTGCTGGGGCGGGAGGTGGACGTGGTATTGTTGTCGGAGTCGCGGTTTGCCGAGGCGGTGCGAAGGGAGGGCCAGCGATGGACGCGGTCGAATTGATGACGTTGCAGCAGGAGCTTCTGCGGGACGCGGAGGTGGTGGAGTCGGCGGCGGCGGCGGTCGGTGAGCGGCTGGAGGGAGCGGGAATTGCCCACGAGGAGGCGGCCGGTCACCAGCTCTGCCGACTGTACAATGCGATCGAACAGATGGCGTTGCGGGTGGCGAAGCGGTTCGAGAACGCGATTGACGATCCGAGCCGTTGGCATGCGGAACTGATTCGGCGGGTGACGCTGGAGATTCCAGGGGTTCGGCCGGCGTTGTTGCCGCGGGATATCGAGGGGCCGCTCGCCGATTTGCGCGGCTTTCGGCATGTCTTCACGCATGCGTACGATCTGGTTCTACGGCGGGATCGACTGAAGTTGCTGCGTGGCGATGGGGATCGGGTGGCGGCTCGGCTGCGGACTGAGGTGCTGCGGTTTGTTGAGGCGGTCGCGGCGATGCACGCGATACCGTGGCCGGCGGATGGAAACGGAGGCCGGAGGCCGGAGGCCTGAGGCCTGAGGCCTGAGGCCTGAAACCGGAGGCCGGAGACCGGAGACCTGAGGGAGAGGATGGAGTGGGAGGACAGTTATGAGGGGAGGAAGATCGATCTTTGGGCTCGGACGAAAGGGGTTTGCAGGGGGGGGTGATCCGGTTGTTCAGGGAGCTGGTGGACGGGTTCCAAAGCGCCCCAGCCTTCGGCTTTGTTCAGGTGTCAGCCTTCAGGTCTCAGGCCACAGACTTCAGGTTTCAGGATGCAGATAGTCGATGCATGATGGTGTGCGGGGTCGTAATCGGCGAAGCGATTGGGGGCTTTTCGGGCGGGCTATTCCCAGGTAATCTGCCTCAAGTATGACACTGCAAGTTGTACTTCACCGGAGGTCCCAAATTCTGGCACTGGCCGAACGGCACAGGGCTTGCGACGTGCGGGTGTTCGGTTCGGTCGCGCGAGGTGATGCGGGCGAAAGGAGCGATTTGGACCTGTTGATCAATACCCGTCGTGGTTGTTCGCTGCTCGACTTGGGCGGGTTGCTCGAGGATTTGCAGGATCTTCTCGGCTGCCGAGTGGATCTGGTCACGGAGAGTGGTCTGAAGCCCCACCTCCGGGAGCGCGTCCTGAAGGAGGCAATCCCGCTGTGAGAGGGACCCAAGACCGGCTGCGGGACATTCTGGATGCCGTCGATAGGATCGAGACAGAGCAGGCCAAGGGCAAGGCCGCCTTCGACCACAGTGAGCTTACCCAAGTCTGGATGGTGCATCATCTCATGATTATCGGCGAGGCGGTGCGAGCTATCGACCCAGCCTTCCGGCAGCTCCATTCGTCGATTCCATGGCGTAAGATCGCGGGAATGAGGAATCTTCTAGTCGCGAAGGGAGAACGGTAAAGGCCGCAGCGGCCATCATGTGGCGGTGAGGACTTGCGGAGCTCGTGCCTCGGGAAGGGATGGGACCAGGGGGATGGCGCATGGGGGGAGGACTCGCGGAGCTCGTCCCTCCGGAAATTGACTTCAGGTCTCAGGTCTCAGGTCTCAGGTTTCAGGTTTCAGGTTTCAGGTTTCAGGTTTCAGGCTTCCCATTGATGGCACGGGGAAGGGATCCGTCGAGGGATCGTGGAAATGGAAAGGGCCCCGAATGCAGAGGGCATTCGGGGCCGTGCTTGCTGCCCTATCGAAGGGAAAACAACGATCAATGGCAGCCGATGAAGGGACCGAGGCTACTTCTTCGCGAGGCGGGATCGAAGCCCGAGCAGCAAGGGAAGGAGCGCCAAGCCGCCCGCGATGTAGGTCGAGGGCTCGGGAACGACTGCAAAATTGTCCATCTCGAATGCAAACTCGCCGCTCGTGGCAACAACCTTTCTGAATGCCGTATCCGACGTGATATTGACGTAGTAAGTGCCGTTAATGCCCTGTGCTCCTCCGGCATTTGGCATCCCCGTGGTGGTTCCTGGAATTACAGAACCAATTACATTATTTGCGGAATCATAGAACGTCAGGGTATTGTAGTCATCGGTCGACCCCCAGACGAGCCCGAGATATGTATGGTCCTTGTCGAAGGTGAAGGTGATGGAACCATTGTCTCCCGTTCTACCGGTGGTCAGATACCTGGTTCCATCCGGCCCGGCAGCGGCATTTCCGAAGCCAACGTCATTGAGTCCGGAAAAGTAGGGCTGCGCATATTGGTTCTCAACAGATCCGGAAACCACCTGAGCGTTGGGTGTGAACGACACGGTGACGCCCGCGCCTGCGTACCCGCCACCACTGCCCAGCGGCAGACCGTCGAAAGTCAGCTTTGCGGTGTTGGGAAGGGGACCTCCCCCTACGGATGCCGTTACGCTTAACGCTGCGCTGGCGACCTGGCACGCGGCCAAGCTGGCAATCGCCGCGAGAACAAGCGGCGACTTAAAGAGTTTTTGTTGTGGAATTTGCATGCGGGATTGGTGCTTTGACTTGGTTTGATTCGATGGGCGGCGAACCTAATGCGAGGCAATTCGGCTAGCCAATTGATTTACGTCAAATTCAGTACGCGAGGGCAACGCTAAACGGGGCCACTTTTGGGACATGCCAGGGCGCTCTGGCTTCGCAAGATCCGAGATATGGCCTGCGGAATGGCCTTTGCGGAGCATCCATCCAGAGATCGGGCATCGGGGTGTTTTTCCGGGCTTTCCTCTGCGTTCTGGGGTTCCGCCGCAAAACCTGCCTTTTGGTGGATCCTCGAGGTGCAGCTCCTTGCTCAAGCGGGGTTGGCTTTGCAGGGGCGGTTGGTTAGGGTTGGCAAGACTTAAGCAATATGAAATCGAAGTGGGTTCGGATTCTGGTGATTTGTCTGGTGGGGTGCGCGTTGCTGGCGGGGATGGCGTACGGGGGGTATCGGGGATACAAGTCGTGGCGCCAGCAGCGGTTCGTCACGCAGGCGAAGGCGTTCCTGGAGGAGGGTCAGGAGCGGAAGGCGATGATCAGTCTGCAGCGGGCCATCCGGGCGAAACCGACGGATGTCGAGGCGGTGCGGTTGATGGCGGGAATGATGGAGCGGGAACGGTCTCCGTCGGCGCTGGTGTGGCGTCAGCGGGTGGTGGATCTGGCGCCGAACTCGATCGAGGACCGGCTGGCGCTGGCGCAGACGGCGATTTCGTTCCGGGACACGATGACGGCGACGAATGCGCTGGCGGGGGTGAGCGAGGCGGGGAGGCGGACGTCGGAGTACCAGAACGTGGCGGGCGGGGTGGCGTCGGTGCTGGGTCAGTTTGCGGAGGCGGAACAGTATTTTTCGGAGGCGGCGCGGATGGAGCCGGGGAACGATTTCGTCCGGTTGAACCTGGCGGTGGTGCGGATGCAGGGGACGAACGAGACGCGGTGGGTCGAGGCCCGGGAGTCGCTCGAGGGGTTGGTGGCGTCGTCCACGAATTCGGCGTTCCGGTGCCGGGTGTACCGGGAGTTGATCGGGCATGCGATGCGGACGGGGGAGACGAACCGGGCGGTGACACTGGCGGAGCGGATGATCGCGGAGCCCGAGGTGGCGTTCAGTGACCGGTTGCTGCGGCTGGATGTGATCGGGTTGACGCGGGGAACGAACTTCGTCGAGGAGCTGATGTCGGCGCGGGCGCTGGCGACGAATTCGGTAGGGACGGTGAACCAGATGATTCTGTGGCAGATGACGAAGGTGCCGCCGCGTCCGACGCTGGAGTGGATCGGGACGTTGCCGGACGAGTATCAGACCAATGCGGGGGTGGCGCTGATGACGTCGGACTTGCAGGTGGCGGTGCAGGATTGGGCGGGGTTGCAGGCATCGTTGGAGGGGCAGAACTGGGGGGCGCTGGAGTTTCTGCGGCATGCGTTCCGGACTCTGGCGATGCGGAACCAGGGAATGTCGGGAGCGGCGGAGATCGAGTGGGGGCTGACGATGCGGGGTACGGGGATGGATCGTGGGGCGTTGAACATGCTATTGCAGACGGTGGCGCGGTGGCGGTGGGCGGATGAGATGCGGGAGATTCTGACGGCGATGGTGAACCGGTATCCGGGGGAGAAATGGGCGGCGGATATGCTGATGCAGAATCTGTTTGCCGAGGGGCGGACGCGGTCGTTGATGTCGCTGTTCGGGACGCAGTTGAGTGCGAATCCGGAGGATCTGACGATCAGGAACAACCTGGCGATGACGGCGTTGCTGCTGGATGCGGGCGAGTTGCGTCCGCACGACCTGGCGCGTCAGGTGTACGAGGGCGGGCCGACGAATGCGACGTATGTCTCGACCTATGCGTTTTCGCTGCACATGCAGCAGAAGCATGAGGAGGCGCTGCGGGTGATGGGGACGCTGAGCGCGGAGCAGTTGGAGCAGCCGTCGATTGCGGGGTATTACGCGCTGGTGTTGCAGGCGAACGGGCGGGCGGATGAGGCGAGGCGGTATCGGGAGAAGGCGGCGACGGGTCAGTTCCTGCCGGAGGAGCGACGGATGTTGGGGTTGTGAGGGAGGCGAATCGGGAATGGCGAGTGGTTGGTCGTTGGTTGTTGGTTGTTGGTTGTCGGTTGTTGGTTGGGAGCAAAAGGCCCCGGACGCGAAGTGCGTTCGGGGCTTTTTGCGTTGCGGAGTGAGGGCCGGGAGGTTGGGGCCGGGTCAGGTGCGGGAGACGGATTCGGGTGTGGAGGCTGGGGCGGGTTGACCGGCGGGATCGGGAGTGGTGGAGGGCGCGGCGGGTGCGGCGGGTGCGGTGGCGGGGGCGTGATTGGAGCCGAGGACCAGTTCGGGCTGGCGGCTGCCGGGGTCGCGGCGAAGGGCGGGGATTTCGCGGGTGACGAGTTTTTCGAGGCGGGCGATCTGACGTCCGAGGTCGAAGGCGAGGGCGAGTCGGCCGGGGCCCATGAGGGCGATGGCGCGGGCGGTGCGGTCGCGGATGCCGGCCCAGAGGGCGCGGAGATCGGCGCGGTCGCGGAGGGCGAGTTCGGTTTCGCAGGCCTGGGCGAAGGCTTCGTCGAGGAGGGTCTGGTGGAGGCGGCGCCGGGTGAAGTTGCGGGCCTGCCAGCGACCGAGCCACCAGGCGGCGCCGATGGCGGCGACGCCGATGCCGACGACCCATCCGCGGGTGGAGAGGGTGGCG
This sequence comes from Verrucomicrobiia bacterium, assembly GCA_019634625.1. Lineage (NCBI taxonomy): Bacteria > Pseudomonadati > Verrucomicrobiota > Verrucomicrobiia > Verrucomicrobiia bacterium. The sequence continues at coordinate 25,795 of JAHCBA010000004.1, read as the reverse complement.
TTGGGCCAGGCGAACCAGGCGGCGACGGCGGCGAGGGCGGTGGTGAGGATCAGGGCGCCGAACCATTGGAGGCGGAGGCGGCGGTATTCGCGTCCGACTTCGCGGCAGATGCGGGTGTGGAGGAGGAGTTCGCTGCTGCGCTGGAGGAGTTCGGTGATGAGATTGTCGATGCGGCGTCCGGGGGTGCGCTGGATTTCGGAGAGGATCTCGTCGCGCGAGGCATCGAAGTCGTCGAGGGGGATGCTGCCGGCGTGGGGATCGGGGGCGACGGTGCCGGAGGGGAGATAGCAGGTGCCGATGTGGGGGATGTCCTTGGTGGTGATCGCCTTGGCGAGGTTCCAGCAGAGGGTGCCGTAGGTGCGGGCGAAGTCGCGGAAGCTGGCGAAGCGATCGACCTTGTTGAGGACGAGGATGAGCTTGTAGCCGAGTCCGGCGAGGGTCTGGGTGAGGACGAAGATGGATTCGGCGGTGGTGCCGGGCTTGTCGGGGTCGAAGAAGAAGAGGATGAGGTCGGCGCGTTCGGCGAAGACGCGGACGGCGGCGGGGAAGTCGTAGCCGCGGGTGTTGGCGGCGCCGATGGCATCGATCATGCCGGGGCTGTCCACCAGTGTGACGGTGTTGAGGAGGTCGTGGGGGACGGTTTTGAGTCGGAGCTTGGAGGTGAAAGCGGGGCCGAGATGGGCGAGGTCGTCGAAGCCGAGGTGGGGATGGGTGGTGACGGTGAGGCCGTCGGAGGTGGCGGACTGGAGGCCCCAGGTGAGGACGGTGAAGCCGTCGTCGGTGGGGGCGAGTCCGGTGGCCTGGACCTGCTGGCCGAGGAGGTAGTTGATGAAGGAGGATTTGCCGGAGGAATGGTTGCCGAGGAAGAGGACGACGGGGGTACCCGGCGAGGCGGCGAGGCCGCGATTGTTTTCGAAGGCCAGCCGTTCAGCCAGGGGTTGGAGGATGCGCTCGTGAAGTTCCGCGGCGCGCTGCGCGAGGTTGCTCATACCGGTTCCTTGGGGGGGGACGCTAAAGTTGTCGGGCGTTCGTGGCAATGATGGGGACAGGGGGATGTTGGGGTGGGGTGTGTGGGGTGAGCGCGGATTTCGTCTCGCGCCGGGGGCGGCGGGTTCGGAGGATGGGGCATGGTGGAATCCGTTCCGGTGGTGGTGGGGATCGACGGGGGGGCGACGTACAGTTTTGGGGTGGCGGTGGATTTGTCCGGGCGGGCGCTGGCGACCGCCAAGGCGGGGTCGTTGAACTTCTTCGGGACGACCTTGCAGGAGGCGCGGCGGAGTCTGACCCAGTTGGTGCGAACGCTGGAGACGTCGTTGCCGCTGGGGAACCGGATTTGTCAGGCGGTGATCGGGAGCGCGGCGCTGTTTTCGGAGGGGAGCGCGAAGGACCGGGAGGCGTTGTGCCGGGGGATTCTGGATCTGGAGACGACGCGGTTGGTGAGCGATGTGATGGCGTCGTTTCATGCGGCGGGGTTGGGCCGGCCGGGGCTGCTGGTGGTGGGGGGGACGGGGTCGAGTTTCCTGGCGCGGAACGAGCGGGGCGAGTTTGCCCAGGTGGGGGCGTGGGGCCATTTGCTGGGGGACGAGGGCGGGGCGTACTGGATCGGGCGCGAGTGCATCCGGGCGGCGATCCGTGCGCTGGAGGGGACGGGTCCGGCGACGTGCCTGCTGGAGGTGGTGCTGCAGTGGTTCAATGTGAAGGCGCTCACCGACATCGTGCCGATCGTGTATCAGCCGAAGTACTCGAAGGACCGGTTTGCGGCATTGGCGGGGTTTGTGTCGCAGCATGCGGATCCCGGGGATCCGGTGTGGGCGGACATCGGACAACGGGCGGGGCGGGAGCTGGCGCGTCAGGGACTGGCGGCGGTGCGGTTGGTGGGGCTGGGTCTCCGGCCGGTGCCGGTGTGGTTGAACGGGTCGGTGGTGCGCTTGAATGACATGGTGCGCGAAAGCCTGTTGCGGGCGATGCACGCGGAGGTGCCGGTGCGGACCGAGCCGATGCGGCTGGCGCCGTTGCTGGGGGCGGCGGTTCTGGCGCTGGGGGCGGCGGGGGTGACGGTGAACGAGGAGGTGGTGGAACGGCTGGCGGGCACGCACGCGGGGTTGGGTGCGGAAGGGGGGGCGGGCTGAGGGGGGGGTGGGATTTGCGATTTACGATTCGCGCGGGTCCCCGAAGGGAGCCCAGGCTCAAAAAATTAGCCTTGGCTAAATTCGGGCTTGCGGCAGGGGGCGGGTTGCCTAGGGTGCGATGCGATGGCGCCCGGTTTGCAGGGGTGTTGGGCCACTGCCGGGGGCGTCGATGAAGGAGAGCGTATGCGATTGCGAACGGTACTTGGGTGGATGGGAGTGGCGGGGTGGGTGGTCGTGGGGGCGGGGGGCATGGGAGCGAAGGCGGAGGGGCGGCTGGCGGCGCTGGCGACGACGACGCTGGTGGCGGATCTGGTGCGGGAGATCGGAGGGGAGCGGGTGGTGGTGGAGGGGTTGATGGGGCCGGGGGTGGATCCGCACCTGTACAAGGCGTCGGCGCGGGACATGGGGCGGCTGAGCCGGGCGCGGGTGATCTTCTATTCGGGGCTGCATCTGGAAGGGCGGATGGAGGAGATGCTGCGGAGGATGCGGGGGCGCGGGCGGATTGTGGTTGGGGTGGCTGAGGCGGTGCCGGAGGCGGAGCGATTGCGGGCGGGGGATGCGGGTGGGGCATGGGATCCGCATGTGTGGGGGGATCCGGCGTTGTGGGCGAGGGCGGCGGAGGCGGTGGCGCGGGGATTGACGGAGGCGGATCCGGAGGGGGCGCGGGAGTACGGCGAGCGGGCGGCGCGATACCGGGAGGGGTTGGAGGCGTTGCGCGAGTGGGCGCGGGGGCGGGTGGCGGAGATACCGGAGCGGCAGCGGGTGTTGATCACCAGTCACGATGCCTTCGGGTATTTTGGGCGGGCGTTCGGGCTGGACGTGGTGGGGGTGCAGGGGATTTCGACGGTGACGGAGGCGAGTTTGTCGGACATCACGCGGTTGGTGGACCTGGTGAAGAGGCGCGGGTTGAAGGCGATGTTTGTGGAGAGCAGCGTTTCTCCGGCGGCGGTGGAGCGGATCAGCCGCGATGCGGGGGTACGGATCGGGGGTGAGTTGTATTCGGACGCGCTGGGGGCGCCGGGGGAGATGCGGATGGCGGGGAAGGAGCGGGTGGATGTGGGCACCTATCTGGGGATGATGCGGTACAACGTGGATACCGTGGTGGAGGGGTTGCGGTGAAACGCCGGGAACGACGTGTCATGGGAGGAAAGGGCAGGTGAGTGCAGGCGAGGCAGGGGGGAGAGGCGTGACGCCGGCGCTGGAGATCCACGATCTGACGGTGGCGTACCAGGGGCGGCCCGTGCTGTGGGGGATTGATGTGGCGGTGGAGGCGGGGAGGTTGGTGGGGATTATCGGGCCGAACGGGGCGGGGAAATCGACGTTGATCAAGGCGTGCATGGGGGTGGTGCCGGCGGCGAGCGGCTGGGTGAAGCTGTTTGGCGAGCCGATGTCGGAGGCGAGGGGCCGGGTGGGGTATGTGCCGCAGCGGGAATCGGTGGACTGGGATTTTCCGGTGAGCGTGTTGGATGTGGTGCTGATGGGGCGGTACGGGAGGCTGGGGTTGTTCCGGCGTCCGGGTCGGGCGGACCGTGAGATTGCGCGGGCGAGTCTGGAGAAGGTGGGGATGCTGACATTGGCGAACCGGCAGATCTCGAACCTGAGCGGGGGCCAGCAGCAGCGGGTGTTTCTGGCGCGGGCGCTGGCGCAGGAGAGCGACGTGTATTTCATGGACGAGCCGTTCGCGGGGGTGGATGCGGCGACGGAGTCGGCGATCATGGCGCTGCTGCATGAGTTACGGGACCGCGGGAAGACGATTCTGGTGGTGCATCACGATCTGCCGACGGCGCGGAACTACTTTGACCGGCTGCTGCTGCTGAACATGCGGTTGGTGGCCTATGGGCCGACGGACGAGGTTTTCCGGTACGAACTGCTGCAGAAGACGTACGGCGGGCGCCTGACGATTCTGAGCGAAGTGGCCGAGGCCGTTCGGGTGCAGCGATGAGGGCGCGTGTCGCATGGGGTGGGGGTTGGGGGTGGGTCGGGATGGGCCTGGCATTGACCCTGGCGGCCGGCGTTGCGTGCGACGCGGCGACGGTTGGGGGAATGGGAGGGGAGGGAGGAGAGCTGGCGGGACGGTGGGAGCAGGCGGTACGATTTGTGAGTTTGCGGGATCCGGCGGTGCGGTACGCGGTGGCGGGGTCGGTGCTGCTGGGGATTTCGTGCGGGTTGCTGGGGGCGTTCCTGGTGGTGCGCAAGCTGGCGCTGGTGGGGGACACGTTGTCGCACGCGGTTCTGCCGGGGGTGGCGGCGGGGTTCCTGTGGAATCAGACCAAGGATCCGTGGGCGATTTTCGTGGGGGCGGTGGGGGCGGGCATGCTGGGGACGATGACGGTCGGGTGGATCCGGCGGACGACGCGATTGAAGGAGGATGCGGCGCTGGGGATGGTGCTGGCGGGGTTCTACGCGGTGGGGATTTGTCTGATGACGATGATCCAGAGGCTGCCGACGGGGAACAAGAGCGGGATCGACACGTTTCTGTTTGGGCAGGCGGCGGCGATCGGGACGGAGGATTTGTGGTTGATGGGGGCGGTGACGGTGGCGACCGGAGGGTTGATCGCGCTGTTTTACAAGGAGCTTCTGGTGACGAGCTTCGATGCGGCGTTTGCGCGGTCGGCGGGATTTCCGGCGCCATGGGCGCATCACGGGCTGATGCTGCTGGTGTCGTTTGCGGTGGTCAGCGCGTTGCAGGCGGTGGGCGTGGTGCTGGTGGCGGCGATGCTGGTGACGCCGGCGGCGACGGCGTATCTGTTGACGGACCGGTTTCACCGGATGCTGGGGTGGTCGGCCCTGCTGGGGATGGGGGCGGGGGTGGGAGGGTGTTTTGTTTCATTTATTGGGGGGGATTTACCGACGGGGCCGACGATTGTGTTGATGGCGAGCGCGGGGTTTGGGGGGGCGTTCCTGTTTGCATCGCGGCACGGGGTGGTGCCACGGGCGTTGCGGCACCGGGCGGCGACGCGGCGCGCCACGCGGGAGAACGCATTGAAGGCGGCCTATCATGTGCTGGAGGGCCGGGGATTTCGCGGGGAGACGGTGACGCTTCGGGAGCTGGCGGAAAAGCGGCGGGAAACGCTGGAGGATGCGATGGCGCGGGTGCGGAGCCTGGCACGGCACGGATTGGCGACGGTGGAAGGGGGTGGGGAGCGGTTCCGGTTGACGGAGGCGGGGATGCAGCGTGCGGCGGAGGTGGTACGGAATCACAGGCTCTGGGAGCTGTATCTGACCCATGCGGCGCAGATTGCGCCGGACCATGTGCACGAGGATGCGGAAGAGATCGAGCATGTGCTGGGGGAGGACGTGGTGCGGCAATTGGAGCGGCGGCTGGACTATGCGGCCACCGATCCGCACGGGCGGCGGATTCCGAGTCCGGAGGAACCCGGATTGCCGATGCGTGGCGTGCGACGGTCGAAGGAGGGTCATGAGTGAGCTGATTCCGCCGCTGGAATGGCACCGGGTGTTTGTGCAGCCGTGGACGGAGGATCTTGCCTTGAGTGGATGGGTGATGCTGATGGGATTCCTGGTGACGGGCACCTGCGGGCTGGTGGGGCAGTATTTGATATTGCGGAGGATGGCGTTGATGGGGGACGCGATCGGGCATGGTATTCTGCCGGGGCTGGCCGGGGCCTATCTGCTGGGGAGCATGGTGATGGGGGAGGGGGTGGACGTTCGGAACTCGGCGGTTCCTTATTTTGGGGCGGTGGTGGCGGCGGTGCTGACGACGGTCTTGATCGAGTGGCTGATCCGGGGTTCGCGGATCAAGCAGGATGCGGCGATGGGGACGGTGTTCACGGCACTGTTCGCGCTGGGGGTGGTGGTGATCACAGTGTTCGCGGACCAGGTGGATCTGGACGCGGACTGTGTCTTGTACGGTGAGATCGGGTTTGTACCGTTTCAGGCTTTTCTGACATGGGCCGGGCGGGAGCTGGCGCCGGTACCCGTGGTGCGGATGGGGGTGGTGGGGGGGGCGACCGTGGTGCTGATCGTGACGTTCTACAAGGAGCTGCTGGTGAGTTCATTTGATGCGGGACTGGCGACATCGCTGGGGATCCGGGCGGGGACGGTGCATTTTCTGTTGATGGGATGGCTGGCGGTGGTGGTGGTCAGCGCGTTCGAGTCGGTGGGGGCGATCCTGGTGGTGGCGATGCTGGTGTTTCCCGGGGCCACGGCGTCGATGATATCGGACCGGTTGCCGCGAATCCTGGGATGGATTGGGGTTCAGGCTGCGGTGAGTTCGGTGGCGGGGATGCATCTGGCGGTGTGGTTGGATTGCTCGACGGCTGGGGCGATGGTGGTGGCGAGCGGGTGTTTGTTTGGATTGGTATGGGGATGGAGGGGGTGGTCGCGGTGGGCGGCGAGGCGGCGGGTTCCGGATCTGGCGGACGCACCCGAGGGGGCGGGGGCGGGGAGATCCGGCTGGGCGTCCGGGAAAGCGAGGCATTCGTGAGGGCTGGGATGAACGACCACGGTTCGCCTTGAAGGGCGATGCCGTAAGGCGAAAGGGGAAAGTGAAAGGGGAAAGCGAAAACCCACCTCTGCGGGCGCGGAGGTGGGTTTTCGTGGGTGCGAGCCGAAGGGTGACGGCTTGCAGGCCCGCGATCCGAGGGATCCCGAGGGATCCCGGGTGGCGGGGTACGGGGACGTTATTCGGAGCCCTGCTTCTTCTTCTTGGCGGCGTTGTAGCGGGCCCAGCGGGCGCGGGCGGCGGCGGCGATACGGGCGCGGCCTTCGGGGCTCATCTGACGGCGGGACTTGCCGGAGGAGGAGCCTGCGGAAGCGGCGCCGGAAGCGGCGGAGGCCCTGGCAGCGGCCCTGCCACTGCCGGGCGGGCGGCCGCGGCGTTTGGCCGGGGCGGCGGCGGGTTTGGTGGCACCGCCGAAAAGGGATGCCATCTCCTGCTGAAGTTCTTCGATCTCGCGGAGGATTTCACCGGCGCGACGCAAGGCTTCGGGACTGGGTATCATGTACGTGTGTGAATAATGAGTCGTTATTGAAACGAACCAGAGGAGGCATTCTTGCCCTGATAGACACGGCTGGGTCAATGGTGAATGTAGGGTGAGTTGCTGAATCGGTGCATCCTGGAGTTGTGGGTGAGGAGGCAGCGAATCGGAGGGACGAGCTCAGCGAGTCCTCAATCCATTGCATCACTCCGCTGCGGCCTCGTGGAACCCGGCCCTCCGAGATGATGCTTCGCGAAACTCGCACCTCTCCCGACAACTTCGGGATGCACGGTTGCTGAATCGCGAATCAGCCCGGATGACGGAAGCAGATGCGATTCACGCAGTCTCGGAAGCCGTTTGCGCCGGAGATGATTTTGATTTCGACGCGCATGAAGTAGATGGGGAGGTCGCGGCGGTCGAGTTTGGGGAAGCGGACGGCGTCCTTCTGAGTGGTGATGAGGAGTTCGGCGCGGCGCTTCTTGCTGCGGTTGATGGCGTCGATGAGTTCCTTCTGAGTGAAGCGATGGTGATCGGCGAAGCGGCGCTGATAGACGACTTCGGCGCCGAGTTTGCGGGCGCCCTCCTCGAAGCTTTCGGGCTGGGCGATGCCGCTGAGGGCGGCGATGCGGCGCCCGGCGATGAAAGAGATGGCCTGGCGTTCCCCGGTGAAGACATCCTCGAAATAGAGGGGATGATGGACGCACTCGATGATGGGGGCCTTGGGATTGAGGGCGGCGATGCGTTCCCGGAGGGCGACGGTGTTGCCATCGCTCTTGGTGATGAAGATGACATGGGCGCGGGCGAGGTGAGACGGGGGTTCGCGCAGGGTGCCACGGGGCAGGAGGAACTGATTGCCGAAGGGCTGCTGGCAATCGACGAGGACGACGTCCTGACGGCGGCCGCGCAGTTTCCAGTACTGGAAGCCGTCATCGAGGAGGAGGGTGTCGCATCCGAACTTCTCGATGGCGTAGCGTCCGGCCTTAACGCGGTCCTTGTCCACGAGGACGATGACGTCCTTGAGGTTGGAGGCGAGCATGTAGGGTTCGTCGCCGGCGCTTTCGGAGTCGAGGAGGAGGGAGGTGCCATCGGAGACGACCCGCGGGGGAGTCTGTTCGCGGCGGAAGAGGATGCGGTCGATGAAGCGGCGGGAGAGAGGTGGAGGCTTGGAGCGGTAACCGCGTGAAAGGATGGCGACGGTGCGGCCCTGGTCCTTGAGCTGGCGGGCGAATTTTTCGACGACGGGAGTCTTGCCGGTACCGCCGACGGTGAGGTTGCCGATGGCGATGACCTGGACGCCGAGCGTGCTGTCGCGGATGAGGCGGGAATCGTAGAGAACCCTGCGGATCTTGATGGCCAGGCGGTATCCGTAAGAGAGGCCGTGAAGGGCGGCGCGCACGAGGGTGGCGAGGCGACCGCGTCGCTGCTCGAAGATGACTTCGAGGAAGAAGGTTTCGGCGGATTCGGTCCAGCGCCGCAGCGATTCGGACATGGACGGGCGAGGGTGGGGCGGGGAGGAGGGGGATTCAAGGCGGGAGGGCGGGCCCAGATCGGAGGCTGTGGGGAAGGCACCGCTGTGGATCGACAAGGGGGTGGGAGGGTGAGTAGGATCACTGTCATCCCGATTGCAAGGACGCAGCCATGAACACCGAATCCATGGGAAGGACGAGTCGCAGCGGAGGGTCTGCGGGTTGGGCGCTGGAATACGCGGGTGGAGGGGAGCGTTGGCGGGGGGATCGCCGGGCGTTTTTGGAGCGGCTGGGTGGGGGGTTGGGAGGCATGGCGCTGGCGGGGATGGTGTTCCGGGAGCGGGCGATGGCGGATGCGGCGGTGGGGGCGGTGGGGGCGGTGGCTCCGCACTTTCCGCCGAAGGTGAAGAGGGTGATCCAGTTGTTCATGAACGGCGGGGTGAGCCAGATGGACACCTTCGATTACAAGCCGGCGCTGGAGCGGTTGCATGGGGAGGTGTTCGATCCGGGGGATGGATCGCGGGTGGAGGCGGCGACGAGCGAGCCTGGGCGGGTGATGAAGTCGCCGTTTGCCTTCCGGCAGCATGGGGAGAGCGGGCGTTGGGTGAGCGATGTGTTTCCGAACCTGGCGGGGTGTGTGGATGACATCGCGTTCCTGATGGCGGTCGAGTCGCGGACCAATGTGCATGGTCCGGCGAGTTACCTGATGAACACGGGGTTTCTGATTCCGGGTTTTCCGAGCATGGGCGCCTGGGTGTCCTATGCGTTGGGCAACCTGTCGGACAACCTGCCGACCTTCGTGGTACTGCCGGATCCGCGGGGGCTTCCCTACAATCAGCGGGGGAACTTTTCGGCGGGGTTCCTGCCGGTGACGCATGCGGGGACGGTGATCCAGGCGGGGGCGGCCGAACCGATTCCGTATCTGCGTCCGCCGGCGGGGGGGATGTCGGTGTCGGGGGATGGGGAGGAACCGGGGCGGGCGTTGTTGCGGCGGATGAACGAGCGGCATCTGGCGGCCACGCCGGAGGACACGCGGCTGGAGGCGCGGATCCGGAGTTACGAACTGGCGGCGCGGATGCAACTGGCGGCGCCCGAGGCCTTCGATGTGGGATCGGAGAGCGAGGCGACGCGGGCGTTGTACGGGATGGGGGAGGCGGCCACGGAGGATTTTGGGCGGCGGTGTTTACTGGCGCGGCGGCTGGTGGAGCGCGGGGTGCGGTTTGTGCAGGTGTGGAGCGGGGCGGGGGGGCCGACGAACAACTGGGACAACCACGCGGACATCATCACGGAGCTGCCGAAGATGGCGGTGGCGACGGACCGGCCGATTGCGGGGCTGCTGCGGGATCTGAAGGCGCGGGGGTTGTGGGAGGACACCCTGGTGGTGTGGAGCACGGAGTTCGGACGGATGCCTTTCACGCAGGGGGCCACCGGGCGGGACCACAATGGCGGGACCTCGGTGGGATGGCTGGCGGGGGCGGGAGTGCGGGCGGGGGTGAGTTGCGGGGAGAGCGATGCGTGGTCGTGGAAGGCGGTGGGGGAAAAGGTGACGACTTACGATGTGCACGCCACGCTGCTGCACCTGTTGGGGCTGGACCACGAGCGGCTGACCTTCCGGCACAACGGGGCGGACCGGCGGCTCACGGATGTGCACGGGCACGTGCTCCGCGCGGTGCTGGCGTGAGGACGGGCAGGGTGGGGCGTGCGGTCAGGGCCGGGAATCAGGGCCTGGAATCAGGGCCGGAGTATTGGGGCCGGGTATTGGGGGACTGGAAGGCAGGGGCATCGGGGCGGCCACCGCTTTCGATGAAGGCGATCATGTCGAGGATTTCCCCGGCGGTGAGGCCATTGAGGAGGCCTTCGGGCATGCCGGAGATCGGGGAAGGTTCGATGGATTCCGCGTCGGCCCGGGGGACGAAACGTTCGGTGGCGGCGAGCGGGTCGGTTTCGAGGGTCCAGCCTGAGTCGGATTCGGCGAGGAGCCGGCCGGTGACTTCATCGCCGTCGAGGAGGAAGACCCGGACGTTCTGGTACTGGTCGGAGATGACGCGGGAGGGATCGATGAGGGATTCGAGGAGTTCGCGGCGGCCGTATTTGGAGGCGGTGGCGGTGATGTCGGGTCCGATGGAACCGCCGGCGTTGCCGAAGCGGTGGCAGAGGTAGCATTGGGCGTCGATGAAGGCGCGGCGACCGCGATCGAAGTTGCGGCCGTAGGAGGCGCGATCGAGCTGGGGGATGAGGTCGTCCATGGTCCATTCCTGGACGAAGGACCGGGGCTGGGGCGGGATGACCTGGGCCCGGACGATGGGGGCGTCGAGGCGTGGGCGGAGGGCGGCGCGTTCGGATTCGGAGAGGTGGGCGATGGCGTCGCGGCGGAACGTTTCGAGGTGACGGTCGAGGTTGGTGCCATCCACGTAGTCGCGTCCGACATCGTGGAACCAGTGGAGGAGGGAGCCGGGCTGGGGGAGGTGATCGCGGGGTTGGAGCCACCCGTCGAAGTAGCGTTCGCGGTCCGGCGGGGTCCAGCCGGAGCGGAGGTGCCGGAGTTGGGCGAGGTAGTGGATCTGCTGTTGTTGGGAGGGGGCGGCGGCGAGGAGGTCGAGGGTGCGGCCGACGACGGATGGGGCTTCGAGGAAGATCAGGAGCCGGGCGAGTTCGAAATTCTCGCGCCAGCCGGGAGCGGGGTAGAGCGGGCCGAGACGTTCGATGGCGCGGGAGGTCCATTCGGGGGAGGGGCGTCCCTGGCGGAGGAAGGAGAGTTGAAGGACGCGGTACTTGAGGAGGCGATGGTCTTCGTCGAGGCCGGTGAGCGGGAAGCGGGCGAGGGCGCGGAAGAGGGCGGTCTGGTCTTCCGGCCCGCCGGTGCGGGCGAGGGCGAGGAGGGCGGTGAGGGCGCGGGTGGGATGGGATTCGGCGAGGGCGCGGGGCCGCCAGCGGGAGAGGTCCTGGGCTTCGAGGGCGACGCGGGCGGCGAAGCGGAGGGCAGGATCGGGATCGCCGAGGAGTTCCCAGACCGCTTCGACGGCGCCGGGCAGATCGCGGCCGTGGAACTGTTCGAGGGCGTGGCGCTGCTGGCGGGCGGGGGTGGGTGGGGAGGCGAGGTCCGGTTGAAGATCGGCGGGGGAGAGGGGGTCGCGATAGGTGACGCGGTAGAGACCGGACTGGGTGCCGCGGCCGCCGGTGGTGAAGTACATGGCACCGTCGGGACCAAAGGCGAGGGCGGTGAGGTTGAGGGGCTGGCCTTTGAGGAACTCCTCGAACGTGCCGCGGTAGGTGGCGCCGTGCGGTGCGAGGTGAACGGCGAGGATGCGGCCGTAGGACCAGTCCTGGAGGAAGAGGGCGCGGCGGTACTTTTCGGGGAACCGGGCGCGGGTGCCGAAGCGGACGCCGGTGGGCGAGCCGAGTCCGATGTCCACGACGCCGGGGATCGCGTCGGGGTAGTGGTCGGGCCAGGCGCGGGTGCCGTCGCGCCAGCCGATTTCGGCGCCGGAGACGAGGTGAAAGACGCGGGCAGGGCGGTACCAGGGGGTGCCCCAGTCCCATTCGTTGTCGCTGTCCCAGGTGAAGAGTTCGCCGTCGGGATGGAAGTCGAAGTCGTAGGCGTTGCGGAGTCCGGCGGCGACGAGTTCCCAGGTGCGGCCGTCGGGGTCGGTGCGGACGACATAACCGCCGGGGGCGAGGGCACCGCGGGCGGCGTGGGTTTCGTCGGGATTGAGGGAGAGGACGTCTTCGGCGGCGTTGCGGAAGGGGGAGTGGGGGGAGAGGCCTTCGGGGAGGCCGGTGGTATTGCCGTTGAGGACGTAGATCTGGTTGTCGGGACCGAGGGTGACGGCGTGATAGCCGTGTTCGCCGCCGCCGGCGAAGCGTTTGAGGAGGCGGACTTCCTCCGGATCGAAGCGGTCGTTGCCGTTGGTGTCGGTGAGGCGGTAGAGGCCGTTGCCTTCGGGACCGCGGGCATTGGCGTAGAGGCTTCCGTGGGCGAACAGCAGGCCCATGGCGGCGCGGATCGGGGCGGGGACCGGTTCCGGATCGGAGAGGGAGCCGTCGGGGGCGGGGGTGAAGCGCCAGAGGGGATGGCCGTCGCCTTCGGGGGCGACGACGATGCGGCCCTTGGGATCGATGGCGAGGGCGATCCAGGAGCCTTCGTTGGGACGGGCCGAGCGGAGGAGGGTCGCCTCGAAGCCGGGGAGGAGTTGGAGGGACCCGGCGGGGGTGGCGACCGGGCGATCCAGGATATGGCCCCAGGGCTCGACACCGTGGGCGCCGAGGCTGACGGCCGGGGACCAGCCTGAGGGGTCGAAGGCGGGGGCGAGCCAGTCGGGGCGTTGCTCGGAGGTGACACGCCAGTCGGGACTGGAGAAGACGTGGCGGGTTTCGGTGCCGCCCAGTTGGAGGTGGAGAAGGAGGCCGGGTTGGCCGGAGGGGCGGGGGACGCGGACGGCGAGGATGTTTTCGCCCTGGAGGAGGTTCATGGAGACCTCGGCGCGGACCGGTTCGTCCCAGGCGCGGGAGGCGGCGACGGGGCGGGCGTTGAGGAAGACCTCGGTTCCGGCGGGGGCGGACAGGGAGAGGCGGGCGTTCCAGGTGTAGGGCGGGGTGCGGAAGGAATGCCGGAACCAGGCTGTCTGCGTCGCGGCCGGGTCACCGGCGGGGTCGGGCGCGTCGGCGGAGGGGGCGGTCCAGATCCAGTGCGGTTCGGTGGCGGCCGCCGCGGTCGCGCCGGTGAGGGGCGCGACCCGGGCGAGGAGGGGCAGGAGGATCAGGAACGCGAGGGCGGGTTGGAGCAGCGGCGGGAGGGCGCGGGGGATCATCAGGGCGGGGGCGGTGCTTCGAAGCGCATGGCGGGGGCGGCCTCCTCGCGTCCGCCGAGCCAGTCCTGGGCATCGAAGAAGGTGACGTAGAGCATGAAGCCGATGAGGAGGAAGGCGAAGGCGTACTGGACGCTGACGAGGGCGCGGCCGCTGATGGGGCGGCGGCGGATCCACTCGACGATGGCGAGGACGATATGGCCGCCGTCGAGGACGGGGATGGGGAGGAGATTGAGGAGGGCGAGGTTGACGTTGAGGATGACGCTGAACCAGATGGCCTGGAGCCAGCCGTTGTCGCTTTCGAAGAGGATGTAGTACACGCGGACGATCTGCACGGGACCGGCCATGTGCTGGAGCTTGATGTCGGAGTTGCGGGAGAAGAGGGCGTCGAAGGTGTTCACGATCGCCATCATCGAGAGGCGGATCTGCTCGAGCGGGCGGGGATGGACGATTTCGAAGCGGCCGAACTCGTCATAGACGATCCCGGTGTCGCTGGACCACTGGACCCCGATGCGGGGGAGGGAATCGCCGACGGGGATGGCGGGGCGGACGCGGGCTTCGAGGGTGGCGGCATCGCGTTCGAGGGTGAACAGCAGTTCCTGGCTGCCGTTGTCGCGGACGTATTCGCTGAACTGTTCGGCGGTGCGGAAGCGGCGGCCGTCGATGGCGACGACGCGGTCGCCGCCGCGGATGCCGCCCTGGGCGGCGGGGCTGTCGGGGACGACGGCACCCACGCGGGCGCCGCGGGGTTCGAAGGGAAGGGTGAGGGTCTGGTCGCCGCGGCGGACGGAGAGGGAGAGGGATTCGTCGGGGTGACGGCGGGCGTAATCGCCGATGCCCATGGCGGTGTAGAGGGGCTGGCCATTGACGGCGGTGAGGAGGTCGTTGGGTTGGAGCCCGGCGGATTCGGCGGCGCTGCCGGGTTCGACGCGGGCCACCATGGGCGAGGCGGCGGGCATCATCTGGAGCTGGCGTATGGACTGGCGCTGCCAGAAGCGGCGTTCCGGGATCACGGGGCGGGCGGTGACCTCGCGGATTTCGCCATCGCGTTCGAAGCGGACCCGGACGGTTTCGCCTTCGGAGCGGACGATGCGCCAGCTTACGGAGTCGGCGCTGAGACCGCCCCAGCGGTTGACGGGCTGGTCGTCGATGGCGAGGAGTTTGTCGCCGGGCTGGAGGCCGGCCTGTTCCGCGGGGGAACCGGGCAGGACGTAGCCGATGGTGGTGGTTGCCTCGGCTTCGCTGACGGGTCTGCCGACGCCCCAGACCACGATGGCGAAGACAAAGGCGAGGCCGAGGGAGAAGAGGGGGCCGGCGAAGGCGACGATGATTTTGTCGAGGGGGGTGATGGGGGGGAGCTTGGCGCGGTCGGCGTCGGGCTGACCTTCGATGGCGTCCATGGGGGCGAGCTGGGGCAGGGCCACGAAGCCGCCGGCGGGAATCGAGCCGAGGCTGTACCAGACGCCGTTGATCTTTTTCTCCCAGAGCGGACGGCCGAACCAGATGCCGAAACGTTCCACCACAAGGCCGCGCCAGCGGGCGGCGAGGAAATGGCCCAGTTCATGGACCACGATCATCAGGTTGAAGAAGAGCAGGACTTCGAGGGAGATGACGATGATCTTGAGGAACTCCATAGATTGGGCGGCCGCGGGGCGGTCCGGGTCCGGGCACTATACGGGTCGCCCCGGGAGTGGCAATGGCGTCGGGCGGGAGGGGGAGGGGGATGAAACCTGAAACCTGAAACCGGAAGACGGAAGACGGAAGACGGAAGACGGAAGACGGAAGACGGAAGACGGAAGACGGAAGACGGAAGACAAAATTCGCGGGGTCGGATCTCTGAATTTGACATTTGCCGGCCGGGGCTGGGGAGCGGGTCCAAATGTCAAATTCAGAGATGTGACCCCGGGTTATGCCGGGGCGGGCAGGCTGGCGGCGGCGACGGCCTGGCCGTGGCGTTTGGAGGTTTCGTCGGGGGTGTGGAAGGCGATGCGGGCGGCGAGGTCGGGGAACTCGGTTCGCAGGACGTCGCGGGCGCCGTCGAGGATGACGGCGCCGCCGTCGCCGGACATGACGCGTCCGAGGACGAGGACATGGTCGCAGTCGTAGAAGGAGGCGAAGTGGGCGAGGCCGTAGCCGAGGTAGGTGCCGATCGTTTCGTAGATGCGGCGGGCGCGGGGGTCCCCGGCGGCCATGTGTTGCTGGACGAGTTTGAGTTTCTCGGGGAGCGGGAGGGCGGGATCGGCCTCGATGCCGGAGGCGGGGAGAAGGCGCCCGACGGCCTGCTGGGAGAAGTACTGGGAGCCGATGCCGCGGTCGCCGCTCCACTCGTCCCGGGGTCCGGCGGGCCGGTAATCGACGGGGACGAAGGCGAGTTCGTTGAGCCAGGAGGTGATGCCGCCGTCGCGGGTGACGTAGCCGGCGGCGGTGCTGGTTCCCATGGCGATGCCGAGGACGGCGTTTCGACCGAGGGCCATGGAGCCGGCGAGGGCGGTGACTTCGCCATCGTTGGCGACTTCGAAGGGAACGCCGCCCCAGGCGGCACGGAGTTCGGCGAAGAGGCTTTTGGTGCGGGATTCGAAGAGCTGGATGGGGATGCCGCGGAATAGGGAAGCGACCTTGGGGCGATTGTTGACATAGACGCCGGCGGCGCTGCCTCCGATGGCGTCCACCCGCGGGAGGTGGGCGGCGGCTCTGCGGAGGGAATCCATGACACCGTCGAAGTGGTAGGCGGGATCGGACTGGGGGATGGGATCCCAGACCACTTCCTCGGTGAAGACGGGTTCGCCATTGAGGACGGCGGCGACCTTGCGATCGGAGCCGCCGAGGTCGAAGCCAATGCGGCAGCCGTCCCAGTGGCGTCCGAGGGCCTGGGTGGCGGCGCGTTCCCCGGGGAGGGAAGGAACGGACTCGACGGTGAAGGGCTTTTCGTAAATGCGGTCGCCCATGATCTGGGCATCGAAGCGACCGGCCTCGGTTTGGGAGTAGTAATCGCGAAGGGCGTTGGCGAGGGGAGCGGGTCCCTGGAGGTGGATTCTCCAGCCGCCGCGGGACCAGAGGAGGAAGCGGGCGAGGCGCTCGAGGAAGAAGGCATTGGCCGCGGCGGCGGGGTGATCGAGGGGCAGGAAGCGGCGCTGGAACTGGAAGGTGGAACCATCGGCCTGTTCGAGGGCGATTCCGAGGGTGAGGGGCTGGCCCGAGGCAATGGCCTCCCGTTCGAAGGCCTGCACGGCGAGCGCGGCCGGACGGAAGTCCGGATCCAGGGAGGGAACCACGCGGGGAGCGGCGAGGAACGGCAGGTGCGCATCCATGGGACGATTCTGACCGGGCGGCCGGTCGGCGTCGAGCGGGGTGAGTTCCGAGGCGGAACGCTGCGTTCTTCCGCGGATCCCGGCTCCGTCATCCGTGGGCGTCGGGGTCGGATCAGGGGGTGATCCGGATTCGGACGTAGCGCAGCGTGTCGGGTTGGGAGGGCGTCATGCCGAGCAGGTCCAGGAGGGTGGAGGGTTCGGTTCCAGCCCGCGGTGTGGCGGTGAAAAAGGAGGTGAGCGGGTATTGGAGGGTGACGGGAATGCGAATGCCGGGCCATCCATCGGCGGTGACTTCAAACAGGGAGTGGCCCGGGGTGCCGGCATCGCGCAGGTGGGCAAAGACGAGCAATCGGCCGTCGGGAAGGGGATGAAAGCGGGCTGCGGAGGCGACCGGGCCCGGGGCCTCCCCGGTGGAACGAAGCAGCGTGCGGCGCCGCACCACCTGGCCGTCGCGGATCACGGCGTATTCCAGGGAATGGGCCTGGCGGGCGTCGGGGAAGAAGCGTTCGCGGAGCCGTTCGTCGAGGGCTTTTTCCATCCAGAGCAGGTGGACATGACCGTCCGGGGCGACATGAAGGTCGGCGGACGAGATGGAACCGGCGGTGGATTCGCGACTGGCGATCTCGATCCAGGGCCGGAAGGCTTCGCGGGTCAGGTCGGGCGTCCAGGAATAGAAGAGCCGGCGGAAGTCATAATCCCAGTCCCGCCCGGTGATCTCCTTCCTGGCGGCGCGCCATTCCGGCCGGGGTTCGAGGATGTCACTGACTCCGAGGAAATGCACGGCCCGCTGGCGCAGGGCGACGTTGGGATAACAGAGGCGGATGGGTTGGGGGCGGGGATAATCGGCGCCCCAGGGCCAGGTCAGCCGGCCTTGGGCGGACCAATGTCCGCGGCGATCGCGGAAGGCCCATTCGGCATGGGCGTAGTCGATGTTCTGAAGGAGCAGGAGTTCGCCGCCGGGGCCATCGGCGGCGAGGGAGCGGTAACTGTGTTCGGTGAACCGGGGTTGTCCGTCCCAGACCGGGAGTTCCCGTTTGGGGTCGAACGGGGGCCTGCCGGGAAAGCGCACCAGTTCAGGGCGGGCGGGGCCGCCGCCGGCCGTACCGGGAGGGTTCAGGGTGGGATTGGCGGAGACCCAGATCTGGTCGGGGCCGAGGACCGCGAGCGGGGAAGGTTCCCGGGTGCGGCCGGGATCATCGACATGGATGCGTTGCCAGCCCTGGTTGTCGCGGCGCCAGAGGTTCCAGCGGCAATTGTTGAGGGGCGGCAGTTCGGGCAGGGTTTCCAGGCCGGTGGCGAAGACGATGTCGCCGATCCGGACGAGGCTGGTGGACCCATGGCACCACATGGGTCCGGCGCCGTTTTGAGCCGGGGCGAACTGGTACACCGGTTCCTCGATTTCCACGGTGGCATTGAGGGCGGTGGCGGCGAGGTTCCAGGTGCAGAACACGCCCACGAGCAATCCAAGCGGAGGAATCCTGCGATGCATGGGACGGGATGGGAGATTCCCGGGGATGGCAGTCGGATGGAGCCCATTCATTGGGGAATGTTGGACTTTCGACCCGGGTCCCGGAAGGCTCAAGTCCGCAGGGAGGACCCAAATCGTGCATCCCGGAGGCGTGGGTAGAGGCGCGAGCTTCGCGAAGCATCGCCTCGGAGGGCCGGGTTCCACGAGGCCGCAACGATGGGGAGCGTTGGGATGAGGACTCGCGGAGCTCGTCCCTCCGATTGGCTGCCTCCTCACCGACAACTTGGGGATGCACCGAGACCCAAATCGTGCATCCCGGAGGTGTGGGTAGAGGCGCGAACTTCGCGAAGCATCGGCTCGGAGGGCCGAGTTCCACAAGGCCGCAACGATGGGGTGCGTTGGGATGAGGAATCGCGGAGCTCGTCCCTCCGATTCGCTGGCTCGTTGCCGACAACTTGGGTTTGGCTGTTTCCAAATGCCTGAGCCTGGGGGCAGGACTCACGGGGTTTCTTCGGCCGTTGTCGGGCCGAGGTGAATGATCACGTGATTCACGGGGCGGCGTATCAGCGCCGATGATCCGGCTCTGCTGCGGCATCTTATCGCCACCCATGCCGCACCCCATCGTTCCGCCCGCTCCCTGCTCCGCAAACTCGACCAGCGCGGCCTGATCCGCCTGCCTCCGAGCCTCTCCCCCATACGCTCGGGCCAGCCCAGATCTGACCCGCCACCCGGGCTCTGCGCCGTTCAGACGCCGCTGTGGCCCGAGCCGCCCCCGGAACCCATTTTGGACCGCGGTCCGGACCGAGGGTGTGTAGAAACCGGGTGTGTAGAAACCACCCGCAGCGCAAGACTCCGGTGTGGACCTCACCGACGTTCCAGCCGGACCTCGGGTGCCTTACCGCGGATGAGAATGACCTGCGCCGTGGCGCCGTCGGCGGTCGCCCGCAGGTGGAAGCCCGGCACCTTCTCGAACCGGAACCGTCCCTCCGCATCCGTCCGCACGGTGTGCTCGAAGTTCATCGCCACCACGCCTCCCGGGTACGATGCCGCATCCGGGCGCAAGCTCACTTCGGCGTCGGGTACGGGGAGCCCGGCGTCCACCAATGTCCCTTCCACCGTGCCCCAGGATTCCAACCGGACGATTGTCGGGTTACCTGGTGCCAGGGGAAACACCAGCCAACCCCCAGGGTGCGATACCTGCACCAGCGGGACGCCGCCGGTGACGGTCAGTCGGAAACTCCCGTCGGCACCCGTCAGGACCTCCTCCCCGGATCCTTCCCCGGCATTCAACGTGCCTTGGCCACTCCGCACCGGTGCCACCCGTGCGCCGACGGCCGGCCGGGCGTTGGGAAGTTCCACCCAGCCGGACATCCCGGCAGACCGCCTCAGTTCGAACGTCAGTTCCAACGTCGATCGGCCCTCGCCCGACTCCACCTCCCGGCCGATCCCCAGCGAGGGAAAGTACCCGTCCGCCTCGACTTCGATGTTCCGTTCGATGTCGCTTGTCACACCAAGGTCCCAATCGAACCGCCCGTTCACCCCCTCCCCGATCAGGTGTCGGGTGCCGAATCCCTGGCGCAGCACCCGAAACGCCGGAACGGCCTGGCGGGTCTCCTGATCGATGACGGTCCCAAGGACGCGGGTGGAGATCGCCGTGGCGGATACCGCATCCGGAGGCGCTGCAACGAAATTCTCTTCCCGACCCAGGACGACAACGGTGTCGAGCGGCATCCCTTTCTCGATCGAATCGCCCTTTCCCGGCAACGCACTGTAGATCGCCCGCTCGGGCCTCCACGGCATCGACGGCGGCGGCCCACCCCATCCAGCCGTGGGTGGGAACAAAACGATTACCCCATGCTCGACGAATCCCGGCGCGACCACGACGAAATGGAGCCCCCCTCCCCGGCTGACATGAGGCAGATCGAATCGTCCTTCGATATCCGTCACAACCTCGGCTCTCGTCGGCAGGTTCCCGGAAACGGTGGCGCCATGGATCGGAGTTCCCTCCGAATCCGTGACCTGGCCGCGAAGCAGCGCCCCCCGATCCAGCACGATCGTCAGATCCCGTTCCATGGACCCGGGCTCGACGCCGATCGAGTGCAGCGCGAAATCCGGGTGGTCCACCAGGAGACCGAGAGCGGCCCCCTGTTGGAATCTCCCGGTCGTTGGGTCCATCGCCGGAGCCCGCGACCATGGAGCCTGGTCCGACCGAAACCTTCCATCCCGATCCGTCACCAGTTCCAACTGGCTCCTCCCCGACTCGCGCCTTCCATGGCCAAATCCTGAAGGACCGGTGACCTGCACTTTCGCGCCGGGCACCGGGCGTTGCTGGGGATCCACGACGACCCCGGACAACACCGCGGCGACCGGCAGCCGAAGGGTGTGCCGGAGGCTGGGACGATCGAATTCGTACCCGCGCCAGTCCAGATGTACGGGCACCCGGCCGGCGGAAGTCACCGTCACCTGCAGCATCGCCAGCCCACGCGGGTCCACCGCGATCACCGAACGGCCCTCGTGGTCGCTCACCTCGGTGGGCAGATCTGTGATGCCCGTGTTGCCCGTGCGGCGCACGATGACCTCTGCCCCTGGGAGCGGTTGGTCGGTGGCGTCGTCCAGCACCGTCAGTTCCAATTGCGATACGTGCGGATCCACCGTGGCGTATCGGTCGCGCCGCGCCCGCATGGCCAGCACCGTGGCCGCCACGGGGTCCGCCTCGACGCCACCCGATCCCTTGGACCCACCCGGAGCCTCCGCGGGCCCGACGAGGAGCATTCCCGTTGCGATCGCCACCGCCAGAGTCGCACCGCCGATCGCGGCGTTGCCAAGGATCCGCCCGAGTCGAACCCGGAACCATCCGGCCAGACCCGCGTCGAACCCGTCCCGAATGCGACCCGACACCGCTCCGATTCCGGTCACGCCCGCGGTCCCGTGCCCCGAGGCCGCCCGGACGATGCTCCGTGCGAGTGCATCCGGGAGCGCCACGGCCCGGGGTCCGGACAGGAGTGTCCCGAGGGCCGCCGCCGACAGCGAGACCCCGCGCCGCACCAGATGCATTCGCATCCGCTCGATCGCGCGCGTCACCCGCTTCTTCGCCGCCTCCTCGCCGATCCCGAATCGTACCCCCACTTCGGCGAAGCGAAGTCCCTCGAAGAACCGGGTCAGCACCGCGCTGCGTTCGTGCTCCGAGAGCGCGGCCAGGGCGTCGTCGAGATACCGTTCCCCGTCCTCCTCTCGCAGGGGATCGGTGGCCTCCTTGTCCATGGCATCGGAAAGCATCGCTGCGGTCTCCCGTTCCCGCCGGTTGCGTCGCGCCTCCCGGCGACGGATCTGGGCCGCCACGAAGCCGGTGGTTCGGAACAGCCAGGAAGACAGCACGACGTTCGAACCCAGCCCGGCCGCCTTGCGCGCCAGCACCAGGAACACCGACTGGGTCGCGTCCCCGGCCAGTGCATCGCCGAGTTGCCTCCGGGCACTGGCATACACGAAGGGGCCATGCCGCCGCACCAACTCCGCGAAGGCACAGTCGTCCCCGCTTTGCGCGTACCGCCGAATCAGTTCCCAGTCGTTCATCGCCTGCGTGATCCCTCTCTTATCGCCGCGCCGCGAAAAAGGGGACAACTCCTGGAAGCCGGGCACGGCCCGCTTGAGGCGCTGGCCGCGCATCCTGCTGGAATCGTGTGGCCGCTCACGGGGTATTGAGCGGGGCAGGGCGCAGCGGAGGCGATGCCGGGTGACGAATCGGGAATGGGGAATGGGGAATCGGGCCCTACGGTTGGGGGCGGTGCCACGGGTAGGGTTCGATGGTGAGTGTGACCGTTTCCCCTGCGCCAGCCTGCGCGATGCGGTCTGGGGAGACCAGGCGGCCACTTCGGCACAGGATCCGATAGGCGCCGGGAGCAAGGTTGCTGAAGCGGAAACGGCCTTCGGTGTCGGTTGGCGCTTCCGCATCCGTCCAGTTGATGACCCCGGAGGAGGTGGTGGTCGGGGGCTGGCGCAGGGCGAAGACTTCCGCGCCTTCGAGGGGGAGACCGGATGGGTGGTCGAGGACCTGGCCTTCGAGGACGAGTCCGGTTTCGAGGCGGATTTCGACAGGCTCACCGGGAACCACGCGCTGGCGGACGGGAAGGACGTCGCGGCGAGAGGGGAGCAGCAGGTGGTATTCGCCCCGCACGTCGGGATTGATGGCCGGGAAGGTGAAGCGGCCGGCGCGATCGGTGAGGGATTTCGCCCCGGAGAACCCGTGACCGGCCGTTGGACTGAAGTGGAATTCGACGGTTGCACGAGGTCGCGGGGTGCCGTCGGGATGCAGCACTGTGCCAGTCAGTTCGATGCCGAGGGGGAGGACGAGGCGGACTTCGTGGAAGGGCTGGGTGGCGTTGATCGGGAGCGGTTCGCTCACGGTGTAGGTGGCGCCGCGGTAGGCGCAGATGACGTAGCGTCCGCCGAAGGGCAGCGGGCCCGCCAGGAACCGGTTCTGCCGGTCGCCGGAGTCGGTGCTGTTCCTGACCGTGACTCCGAGCGAGGAGCCGGTTCCCTGGGGGAGGGGTTCGAGCGGGATGACACTGACCAGAACGCTGGCGGCGGGCTGACCGTCTTCCTCGACGACGTCGCCGTGGATGGCGCCGGCGGGGAACGTCTTGAGGGGGATGTCGAGGGGTTCGGGAACGGCGGGGACTTGGAGGGATTGGGGAGCGAACCAGTAGCCATCGAGCGCGTTGGGCAGCAGTTCCACGCGGGTGGGAACCGGGACCTGTGCCACCGCCTGGTGGTTGGTGATGCCGGCAAGGATGCGGTTCATGCGGCGGTCATGAACGTATTCGACGAGCACGGCCCCGCCGGGGGCTGGATGGCCGGGCGAGTCGGGAAACGCGAAGCGGAGGGTCCGCAGGACGGGTTCGACGGCAGGCGGGGGTGCGGGTTCCTCGATGGCCAGGTCGATGATCAGCGGTTCGGTGCGGGCCCGGGCTTCCTCCCAGGTCAGGTTGACCTCGCGATCCGCCACCTTGAGGGACGTGGGCGACCGCCAGAGGGGGCCGACGCGGAGGGTGGCCCCGCCGTCTTCCGGGATTGCATGGAACGTCTTCGAGGTGCCGTGACTGGTACCTTCGTAGCGGATGTAGGCGCCGGCATGAAGGGCCAGGCGGCCCATCCGGTCGAGGTGGGCGGGGGCGATGTTCCGGACGGTGACCTCCAGCATCACGGCCCGCGGGAGTTCGAAACGGAGGGAGGTGTCGCCCGAGCCGATGGGGCCCGTCACGATCCCGCTGGCGCCGGGGCCGGACACGAGGAGGCGGTAGGTCGCGTCGTCCCGCAGGCTGCGGAGCTGGAACCGTCCGTCGGCGTCGGCCCGGGACAGGAAGTTGAGCGGACCGGCTTCACCGTACGATAACGGCGGCGTGCCGGTGCGCTGGCCCAGGTGGATCTCGGCGTTGGGGACGGGTTCTCCGGTGTCGTCGAAGACCACGACGCCGGTGGCGGGAGCGGCGGGATGGAGCACCCAGGTGAGTGGTTCGCCGGCGGGGGGAGACACATTCAGGAGGGTGTCGAACTGGAATCCCCCGGCCTCGACCTGGTGATGGAGCGGGATGTTTCCGAGGTGCTCGAAGGTCACCCGCCCGTCGTCATCCGACACATGTTCCAGCTGGCTCAGGCCGGCGGGGTGATCATAACGGGAGAGGACCCGTGCGTTGGGCACCGGGCGGCCTTCGGGATCGGTCAGTCGCAGGACGCCGGTGAATCCGGGTCCGAGGGTCAGGGTGATGTTGGTCCATTGGGCGGGGGATTCGAAAGGGCCGGCGAAGTCGGGCGCGTAGCCGTCCGCCCGGGCGGCGAGGTGGAGGGTGCCGGACTGAACGGCATGGGAGAACCGTCCGTCGGCGGTCACATGCGCGCTGGAGAATGCCGTGTGGCCGAACCTTCGCGATTGGATGTGGACCCAGGTCGCACGGGGCAGGGTTGCGCCATCTGCGGTCTGGACGAGACCCTGGACCAGGGTGGTCGGTGCCGGGTCCTCCGAAGGCTCTTGTGCGAAGTAGCGGTTGGGATCGGGATAGGCTTTGCGGAGTTCGGCGAACCGTTCGATCCGCTGGGCCGGGGAGAGGGCCTCGAGGACGGCGCCGGTGGTCCACTTCATCAGGACGAGGGCGAGCGCGCCGAGGAGCAGGGTGGCGACGAGGGAGGATCGAGGCAGGTGCAGGTGGGGTGCCTGGTGGGGTTGAAGGAGCCGGCGCAGGCGCTCGACGAGCGGGTGCCGGGCATGGCCCAGGGCGGGCATGGGTGAGGGCGGAATCAGGAGGGTGGGGGAGTGTTGCTCGACCAGGGTGGTAAGGGTCCGGGCATAGGTCACCGGTTCGCCGGTGGCGGCGACAGCCAGGGCATCGCAGCAGACTTCACGTTCGAGGCGGATTTGGCGGCCGATCCACCAGACGAAGGGATTGAAGAAAAATAAACCCTCCAGGGCCCTTTGCAGGAGGTTGGCCAGCACGTCGTGACGTCGGATATGGGCGAGTTCATGCGCGAGAATCCCCTCAAGTTCCGAGGGCGAAACCCGGGCCAGACAGGACGCCGGAAGCAGGAGGACGGGTTTCAAGACGCCCCAGGCGGCGGGAACGGACAGAGCGGGACAGATTCGCAAGCGGACCTGGACCGGCAGGCCGAGGAGGGTTCGGACCCGGTGGAAACAGGAAAGGAGGTCGGGGTCGTTCGGGACCCGGCTGTCCCGCACCAGGGCGCGAGCCTGTCCCATCGAGACCAGGGTTCGAATCTGGAACAAGAGCATGCCGGCCAGCCAGGCGATGCCGAGGCGGGCATGCCAGCGGGGGTCGGGTTGCCATGGGGTTCGCGGCGGGGCCGGGCGGGTCACGGGGCTGGGGACGGGTGCGAGAGGCGCGAGAGCGGTGGACGCGGGGGCGGTCGGCGCGGGGGGATTGGCCGGAGGAGCAGGGGACGCGGCAGGGGGGTGGATGGACGTTGGGGTGGCGGCGACAGGTTGGAGGCCACGTTCCAGCCAGGTCCAGGTGATGAGCCAGCCCAGCACCAGCAGCAGCAGGGACCCGACGGCGAGGGCGTACCGGGCGTTGGTGTGGCGGGTTGGGACCGTGCGGAGGGCGAGGAAGAGGAAGGCCGCGATGACGGCCCCCTGCCACAGCGAATGGGCGAGGGCGGTGACCAGCGGCGTCCACCCGGGGGCTTCGATGAGGGCGTTCATGAGGGGTCACCCTCCTTCGGCGGGAGTTGCTTCTCGTGTTCGTGAATGAGGCGCTTCAGGGATTCGATTTCCTCGCGACTGGTCGGCGAGGCATCCAGGAGTTGCTGGAGCACGGCGCTGGGGCGCCCGGCGAAGAGGTGCGAGACCAACTTCTTCAGGAACGGTCCCATCACCTTCTGGCGGCGTACTGCCGGACGCCATCGATCGGTCACGCCCTCGCGGGAGCGCCCGACCAGGCCCTTCTTCTCCATGACCTGCATGACGGACAGGACGCTGGTGTAGGCACGCTTCTTGCGGTCGGGAAGGGATTCCAGGATTTCGCGGACGGTCAGAGGCCCGCGATCCCAGAGCAGCGACAGCACCTCGAGTTCAAGTTCCGACGGCCGGGTCTTCATCGCATCAATACTGTGAAGACCGTATCTACTATAATCATAGTACTGTGTCAACCATGACAATAAGGCGGGGCGGCCTGAGA